>JAISVD010000028.1 GCA_031271875.1 Spirochaetaceae bacterium
CAATACATCTTTCTAAATATAATTCTGTATTGTAGACAGGGATTATTATACTTAATATTATTTTATCCATAATTAATAGTTATCCTTTATTTATATACTCATATATGGAAAAAAACGAAGACAGTAAAGAAAATCCCTATCTACTATCCCCCCCCCTTCGACTATTGAACACAAGAATCGTATATTACTGAAAACCTTTTACATAAGAAAACACTGATTTATGTCCAATACATAAACCAGTGTCACCTTATTATTTAAATCAACACAAACTTATTCCTTGGATGCTTCTCTATCAGCACAGCTTTCTGCATTTTCAGGCTTACATACGTATAGCGTTCTGTGGTTTTGATCGAACTGTGTCCCAATATCCTCTGGATATACCGGCAATCAACCCCTTCTTCAAGCAGCGATGTCGCGAAAGTGTGCCTGAACATATGAGGAGTGATATGCTGAGAGATTCCCGCCTGAACCAGAGTCTGCCTGATGATATATCTCACAGACTGTTCTGAAAGCCGATTCCCCTGCCGGTTGATAAAAAAATAGGGACATCCATGGTCAAATGTAAGACGTTTTTCCTTATATTGAAACAATGTTTCAAATACTTCTGTATTTGAAATAAAAAGAATCCGTTCTTTCGAACCCTTCCCCATTATCAGCATTTGGTGATTTTGTATATCAAAATTGTCGTTCAGCAGATTACATAACTCAGAAACCCGTAACCCGGTAGCAAAAAGCAGTTCAAGAATAGCCGCATTTCTGCTATGTGTGAATGATTCATAGGCAGTAATAGTGGTTTTACTTGGCTGCTTATGCGCCGCGGTCAGTATCCGCTCCAGAATATCCATAGAAAACACCCGGGGCAAGAGCGTTTCTTCCTGAAATTTCAGATGAACCTTTGAAAACGGATTCTTTCTCAGCATATTTTTGTATTCCAGATAATTACACAACGCCTTCAGGGAGGCGCATTTTCTTTTAATTGTAGAGACCTTTTTTGTTTTACTGATAGAGCGGATATATTCTTCAATAACGGCAGCGGATAATTTTTTTGATTTCAGAAAAGAATTAAAATGAGTGATATCTATTTTATATGCTTTCAGTGTTTTTTCATCAAGTTTTTTTTGGTCCTTGCAATACATGAAATAACTGTCAAGGTGTTTGGGATTAAGCATCGGCGATATTCTCCTTTAATTTATGGTATAAATATCGTCATCCGGGCTTTGAAGTGTATTGAATATTATTCTCCTGAAATCAATCAAAAGTAATTGTAATTATTGTATATATAAATCAAAAAGTCGTTTGAATTATTGTAAATTATATGCTATATTCTTACTTATATCCAATGAAAAGGAAGCGGTTGTATGTATCGGGAAGCAATGAATGAGTTATATAAATGGAAAGAAAAGCAGCGCCGGAAGCCCCTGATTATCCGCGGCGCCCGGCAGGTCGGTAAAACCTGGCTCATGAAGGAATTCGGCGCTCATGCCTATAAGGATACCGTCTACGTCAGTTTCGACAGCAACCGGAGGATGCAGGAACTATTCTCCTCAGACCTTGATATCGAACGGCTTATAACCGGATTAGAGCTCTATTCAGGGAAAAAGATCGTCCCTAAAGAAACTCTCCTGATTTTTGATGAAGTTCAGGAAGTTCCTCAGGCACTTACCTCTCTCAAGTATTTCAATGAAAATGCCCCTGAATACCAGATCATCTGTGCCGGTTCTCTTCTGGGAGTGGCCCTACATCAGGGGACATCCTTTCCTGTCGGGAAGACGGAGTTTCTTGACCTGTATCCCCTTTCATTCAGCGAGTTTATGAGGGCCATGGGAAAGGAGCGCTTTGTTGAGCTTATCCGTCAGGGCGATTTCTCTATGGCTGCTGATTTCAGGCAAACCTATATCGATCTCCTCAAGTATTATTATTTTACCGGAGGGATGCCGGAAGCGGTACTCGCATTTTCTGAGAATCGGGACTTCAATGAGGTTCGGGAAATCCAAAGGCGGATACTTGAATCCTATGAACAGGATTTCTCGAAACACGCTCCCCATGAGCTTGTCCCGAGGATCAGGATGCTCTGGAACAGTATACCGGGACAGCTTGCACGGGAGAACAAAAAGTTCATGTACGGGCTCATCAAGGAGGGGGCGCGGGCTAAAGAATATGAACTGGCTATGCTTTGGCTGACTGACTGCGGCCTGGTGTACAAGGTACACCGGGTAACTTCTCCGCATCTGCCGTTGGAGGCCTATGAAGACCTGAAGGCGTTCAAGCTGTTTGTACTGGATGTGGGACTCCTTTCCTGCATGGTACGGCTCAGGCAGGAGACCCTGCTGGACGGGAATGAGCTTTTTATCGAGTTCAAGGGAGCACTGACCGAACAGTATGTGTTTCAGCAGCTAAAAACGCTGAAAGGACTTGCTGTCTGGTACTGGTCAAGTGAGCGGGGCAGTGCGGAGATTGATTTTCTTGTGGATAACGGACGGGATGTTATACCTGTTGAGGTTAAGGCGGAGCTGAATCTTCAGGCGAAAAGTCTCAAGGTCTACCGGGAAAAGTTTCATCCCAAAATGTCGGTACGCACATCCATGTCCGATTACAAAAATGAGGATGTACTGATAAACCTGCCGCTCTATACAGTGGAACAGATTGCGGCGTTATAACATTTTTGGGAGAAAAACCGGATTTTGCATATATCTTCTTTTACAGAAATCCTACCGGCACGTATGCATGGTGTTCATTTATCGGCAAGTATTGGGGAATCTGGCAAATCAGCGCGCCGCTGCCAATGGCTGGAGCGGGGGACAGAGGGGACTCCTCTTCTGCCGTTCTTTCCGCTTTTTCAAGAACCTGAAAATTCCGTACCATTGCCCGATCCGGTGCAGCGGTTTTTTTGATTTCTACAGGATGTAATTTTCTATCGATATAAATCAAAAGGTCTATGTCCTTTTTGTCCTTGTCACGGTAATAATACAGGGATGGTTCCATTCCGGCATTGAGAAAACTCTTGTAAATCTCTGATATGACCCATGTTTCAAAGAACGCTCCCGACAGAGGACCTGCCTCAAGGGTTTCCGGGATTGTCCAGTTCAGAAGCCATGCAGAAAGTCCGGTATCAAGGAAGTACAGCTTCGGCGCTTTTACCATCCGCTTGAGAGTATTCGATGACCATGGATAGATCAGAGTTAGGTCTGCATATAAGCGGAAAAAAAACGTTCCCTGTCCATATCCGGATTGCTTATGAGGACGGGCATTCCGCCGCAGATAATCCTCCTGAATGTTTCAGCTACCGGCATAAAGCCTGCGGAGCCGCTTCGCTTCCGGAGTTCGCCGGGGTCAGGCACAAAAGGGCCGAACCCGGTTTTTTCTATTTCGCTGTTGGAAAGAGACTGAAGACGGATGATACCGATTCTTCCTGCGAGAGATTCGGATACACCTTTCATCGTCTGAAACATCTGTGAACCTGTGAGCCAGTATTTTCCGTTTATCTGTAACTTATCCTGCACACCTTGAATGGCGGCGAACCGGTCGTTATCGACACTCATTTTTATATAGGTAAGCAGCCCCGGCGCATACTGGATTTCATCGATCAGGAGGGGGCCTTCAAAACGCTGGAAAAAAAGTGCGGGATCATCGACAGCGAGCTGGCGTATGTTGGGATCATCAAGGGAAATATAAGCCCGTTTATGTATTGGGTCTGTATCTGCCAATTTACGCAAAAGGGTTGTTTTACCTGTCTGCCGTGGCCCGGTAAGGAGTACCACGGGAAACTGGCGGCTGTATTTGAGAATGGTTTCGGATACGTAGTGTTCTATGTACATATACAACCTCCGCTGTATCGTCTATAATAAAGTTCTGCTTTATTATAGACGATACCTATTTCTCCGGACGGTTTTTATCTTTCCGCCCCTCAGACTTTCCCCAGCGCCTGATCGAGATCAGCGATAATGTCCTCGGGGCTCTCGATTCCCACGGAGAAACGGATCATGTCGGGAGTGACCCCCGCCGCTTCAAGTTCCGTGTCTGAGAGCTGCCGGTGTGTGTGACTCGCCGGGTGGAGCACCGAAGTGCGGGTGTCCGCCACATGGGTGACAATCGCCGCGAGCTTGAGGGAATCCATAAAGGTGACCGCCTCCGCCCGCCCGCCTTTCACGCCGAAAGCAAGAACCCCGCAGCCCCCGTCGGGCAGGTATTTGCGGGCAAGTTCATACTGGGAATCCCCTTTCAGTCCGGGATAGCGCACCCAGCTCACCTTCGTGTGGGCCGAAAGATACTCCGCCACGACCTGAGCGTTGTCGCTGTGCCGCTTCATCCTGAGGTGGAGTGTCTCCAGGCCGATATTCAGCAGGAACGAGTTGTGGGGCGAGGGGATCGCACCGTAGTCCCTCATAAGCTGAACCGTCGCTTTCATGATATACGCCGCCTTTCCGAACTGTTTTGTGTATATGACACCGTGGTATGATTCATCAGGCGCAGTCAGCCCGGGGAACCTGTCCTTGTGGGCTTCCCAGTCGAAATTGCCGCTGTCTACTATGCAGCCCCCAACGCTTGTGGCGTGTCCGTCCATGTATTTCGTGGTTGAATGGACGACGATGTCCGCACCCCACTCGAAGGGGCGGCAGTGGATCGGGGTGGCAAAGGTGTTGTCCACGATGAGCGGCACCCCCGCCTCATGGGCGATTCTGCTGAATTTTTCGATATCCAGCACATTCATCGCCGGGTTCGCGATGGTCTCCCCGAAAAACGCCTTTGTATTGGGCCTCACCGCAGCGCGCAGCTCATCCTCGGTAGAACCGGGACTCACAAAAGTCACCTGAATCCCCAGTTTTTCCAGGGAGACGCCGAAGAGATTGAAGGTCCCTCCGTAGATCGTCGATTCACAGACAAAGTGATCCCCGGAACCGCAGAGGTTGATAATGGCAAAAAAACACGCCGCCTGCCCCGATGAGGTGAGCATCCCGGCAACGCCGCCCTCAAGATCCGTGATTTTGGCGGCCACGGCGTCATTTGTCGGATTCGCCAGACGGGTATAAAAGTACCCCGACTCTTTAAGGTCGAAGAGCCGCCCCATCTGCTCCGTCGAGGAGTATTTGAAGGTCGTACTCTGCACAATCGGCACAATCCGGGGCTCGCCGTTTTTCGGCTCATACCCGGACTGGACACATTTGGTATCAATTCTATAGGAAC
>JAISVD010000067.1 GCA_031271875.1 Spirochaetaceae bacterium
TAAAAGCGCTGGCGGCGGGCTGGAGTTCCATATAAACGTTAAGCTTTATCGCCAGAGACACAATATCAAAGGCCTTTCCGCTGTTGAGGATCTTGATAATCTCCTCGGTCAGCCGGGAGGGCGATACGGGCCCCAGCAGGACGGAGGATTTGACAATCGCCCGCCTGAGACTGAACCCAAGGGGAAAACCGGTAATCGCCGAATACTTGATGGCCCGCACGATCCGCACCGGATCATCCCTGAAAATGGTATTGAGAGGAATGACCGGCTTGATTTTATGGCTGCGGATATCCTTTACCCCCCCCACGTAATCGATGATCTGCTCTTTAATCGGATCGTAATACAGGGCATTCAGGGTAAAATCCCGGCGCTGGACATCCTCATCCATAGTACCGAAAAGATTACCGATGGTTCCCGCTTCAAGGGAACGGAATGTACTGACCTCATAGATATCGTCCCCAAAGAAAATATGTACCAGACGGAATCTCTTTCCGATTATGCGGGAATTCCGGAATATTTTTTTTATTTTGAGGGGAACCGCACCGGTAACAATATCGAAATCCTTCGGTGTTTTTCCCAGCATCAAATCGCGGACAGCGCCGCCCACAATGTAAGCCTCAAAGCCGAATTCACGGAGTCGTGATAGTATCTTGAGAGCATTTTCAGACACCATATTTTTATTAATTCCATGCTCTTCTCTTGTATATATGACGGCTTTCTGTACCGGCTTTCCATTTTTAACAGGTGAATAACGTATAAGCACCTATATATATTGATATATTATGTATTTCCAGTCAATAGCCGACTGACAGAACAGCCTCATTATATGTGTCCCTCAATCCACCCGATAATATCCCGAATGACCTCATCCTTGTTGATCTCATTGAGCATCTCATGACGGCCCTCCGGATAGAGGTTGAGGGTAACATCCATGAGTCCCTGAACACGGTAGATATCCGCGAGGGCCTTCACTGTCCTGCCGTAATCGCCCACAGGATCGGCGGTCCCGGCGAAAATGAAAACCGGTAACTCCCGGGGAATTCCCTCCATGGCCTTTTTCCGGTGGATACGGGAAAGTCCCGTAAACAGGTCGTAAAAAAATCCGGCGGTAGGCAGGAACCCGTCATAGTCATGAGCGTCATATTTGCGGACCTCCTCCGCATCACGGGAGAGCCAGGCGTTTTCACTTGCCGGATTCTCGATACGCTTATTATATCCCCCAAAAGCCAGTTTCTGCAGGAACGGGGAGCGATGCCTTTTTCCCTTAAACAATATAGTAAGCCCGGCGATAAACCGCGCGGCATTAACCAGAGGCAGCCTGGGCCCTGCACTGCCCGACAGGATACAGCCGTCAATTTCATCTCCGAACCGTTCAATATAATTCTGCGAAATAAATGAACCGAAAGAATGCCCAAAGAGTATACCTTTTTTCTCAGGAAAATCCTTTTTCAGCTGCCCAATAACTTCCCGGAGGTCCATGGTGACACGCTCAAACCCTTCTTTGTCCGCAAGATAGCCGAGGTTCCGAGAACCGGCTGTGTCCCCGTGGCCGCGGTGGTCATGGGCATATACGGCAAAACCCCGTGCGGTCAGGGCGGTCCCGAAATAATCATACCGCAACGCGTGCTCCGCCATGCCGTGGCTTATCTGTATAAGCGCCACAGGCTCACCGTCGGGGACCCAGCGGTGAACAGCTACCGCTGAATTGTCGGACATCTTGAGAAAAATGGTATCTTTTTTCATATCCCTGCTCCTCATATATCTGCAAAAAATATGATATACTAAAATAGTGTGTGCCAATGAATTTACTTACAATTATAACAGATAAAATGGTCGCCGGCGGCGATTGTATCGGAAAAAACGACGGAAAAATCATTTTTGTTCCCGATGCGCTGCCGGGGGAAAAACTGGACATATATATTACCGGACAGAAACGGGATTACCAGTACGGACGTATTGCGGGGATTGTGGAACCCGCTCCGGAGCGGGTTGAACCGCCCTGCCCCTTTTACGGCAGGTGCGGCGGCTGCAATCTCCAGATAGCGGGGTATGGTTTTCAGATCGAACTGAAGAGGATGATTGTGGAGGATGCATTCAGCCGTGCCGGGTTCAGGAAGTTTCAGGAACTGCCCCCGGTTACCGTCATCGCGGGGGAGCCGTGGGAGTACCGCTCCCGCTTTCAGTTTCACCGGTTCCTTTCCCCTGGGGGAAAGGGGGTAACCGGATTGAAGGCACGGGGAGCGGAGGCAGGAACAGTTTCCTCCGGCGAACCGCTCCGGGAGAATATCGTCCCCGTGACGGACTGCCCCGTCGCTGTCAGGCAAATCCGGGAGTTCCTGAGATCGGATACGTTTCCCGGTGCAAAGGCCGGACGATTTACGGTTTTTGCCGGGGACACAGTCCGGGGAGAGGACGGCAGGGACATTGTCCTGGAGAGCAATACATCCCCTATCTGTGAAGTAAAACTCCTGGGACGAAAGATACGCTTTGATGTGCGGGGATTTTTCCAGTCGAATCTTCCCCTGATGGAACAGATGATAACCGCCGTGTGTGACGGACTGGAGGGGGAGCGGGTTGCCGACCTTTACAGCGGTGCTGGGGTTTTCGCCCTCTTTCTCCAGGAGCGTTTCGCCAAAACAGTCCTGGTGGAGCAGAACCGGGACGCTCTGGGATGGGCGGAGATAAACCTGGCAGGCAGGAAACATACCAGTTACGGCATGAGCTGCAGGCAGTGGGTTCTGCGCCCCGAAGCGGCAGAGAAATTCAGCGCAGTCGTCATGGACCCGCCTCGAAGCGGCCTTGAAGCGGAGGTCTGCCGATGGCTCTGCGGCCTTGGAGGGACAGAGCTGCGTTATGTATCCTGCAACCCTGTAACACTGGCACGGGACGCCGTAAAGCTCGCCGCAGGCGGATTCACTCTCAGGGAACTGAAACTCCTCGATTTTTACCCCCAGACCAGCCACATCGAGTGTCTTGCGATATTCGGACGGGACCGATGAAAGGACACCTCCCATTCCGGTTCAGGGCCGTTCCGGCAGTGCTGATCTATGCCCTGCTCTGCTGCGGGAAGACGGTATCCGATATATCGAGCTCTGTCCCCGATCCGGCCTGGCGCACCGCCATAGCGGGTACGATAGTTTCAGGCCCCTTCATCGGCGGAAGCGGATTCGTGTTTGCCGGGGACGACAGGGCCCTCTATTCGTTCCGCGAGGACGGCAGACAGCTGTGGCGGGTAGCTCTGCCGGGAAGGGCGACGCCGCACATAACGGTCACCGGAGACGGCTTCATCATCGCCGTCACAGACCGCCGGAGGGTCCATCTCTACAATCCCGACGGCAGGCACCTGTGGCAGGTCACAGTCCCCGAACAGCCCTCATTCCCTCCGGTACAGGGCAGGGACGGACGAATCTTTATCCTGTCGGATACCCGGCTCCTCTGTTACTCCGTAACAGGAAAACTGAAATGGCAGCTCAAAGTTCCCGGGCATCCGTTATCAAAGCCCAATACGCTGGACGACGGAAGCCTGCTTCTGCTCCTGCAGGACAGGGAGGCGCTGCATATCTCCCCCTGGGGCGAGCTCAGAAAGCGCTTCAAGCTTCCTGATTCAGCTGCCGTGACGGTGGATACCGGGGCCGGAACGGTAATCGGATTTACCGGCGGGGGCATAGCCTGTTACAGCGCCTCCGGGGGCAGTCCGGAAACGCGATGGAGCTCTATGCCCGGCGGTTCTGCCCCGGGCAGGTCCGCCGAAAGCGGGAGCCGGAAGATACGGTATCTCTGCGCAGGAAATTCCGGGGATGGAGGCGGCATTCTGCTTGCCGTGGGAAGCGACAGCTTTATTTACGCCTACAATATCGTGACAGGTGAAACAGAATGGGGTATATTTGAATATGATATCTATCCTGATAAAATACAGTCGATTTCATACCATAACGGTATTTTTAATATCCTTGCCGGATCGGTGGGGGTAGGATATACTATAGAAGGTGCGCTTCAATGGAAACGGGCGCTTCCGGCACAGGCTTCGGCGTCGGTATATACCGCCGGAGGCTATCTGGTCACAGGGGGAAAAGAGTGGATCATCACCGGCTATAAACTTGATGCTCCGATAGTCAGGAAGGGCCAATACAATCCGGAGCGCTCCTACGGACACAACCGGAAGGATTTCCAGCCGGAGCTCAATGGTTCAGTCAGGCAGTTTATGGACAGTGCGGAACAGGCGATCCGTACAGGCGCCGCAGGGGAAAAGGAGTCCGAATACATTGAAGGACTGGCTTCCATCGCGCTTTTCAGGCCGCCTCAAGGGTCGGCAAATCTGGGAATGAGGGACGCGGAATACCCGGCCACTCCGGGAATGATCGAAAGGAGCCGGGCGATGCTCCTTCTCGGAGAAAGCGGTTCCCTTGAAGCCCGGCAGTTTCTGGTTCGGGTACTGGAAACCGAAGACAACGGCTCCCTGCGGACACACGCGGTGAAGGCCCTGGGAACGCTTGCTTTCGATCCCGACGGCGCGGCATTGAAGGCCATACAGGAAGCCGTCCTGAGACCCGCAGTAAGGGACGATTCCTTTTATTTTGCCGTATGTGATTCGGTTTATGAAATATGCCGATTTATGGGCATACAGGGTCTCCGTGCCGGAGGGCTTGATATACTCAAGGCGTTTATGCAGGAGCGGTATGGGATGAGGGTCTACTTTTATGCGGCGAGAACATTGGAGAAACTCTCCCTGTAACAGATTCCATCTCCCGTTAATGGATATAAAGATGCGGAACTGTGGAACAGCGTTCCACTTCCGACTATTTATGGATATAAATCCAAGGAGTATGTATGAAGGGTTGGCAGAAAATGATGAAGAGAGCGGCATTGATTGCTGTTTTTCTGATTCTGTCGGTGGGCATTTTCGCGCTGGAGGTAGGTGAACCTGAGCTGGAAA
>JAISVD010000068.1 GCA_031271875.1 Spirochaetaceae bacterium
AACAGGCAAAGGATGTATTCGCCCTTATGCTCAAAACCGGCAAGACAGCGGAAACAGTCATTGCGGAAGAGCATATGGCGCAGGTCGCCGATACCGGGGCTATTGAAGCGATTGTCAGGGATATCCTTGCGGAACACCCTCAGGCGGTCGAAGATTATATGAACGGAAAATCGAACGCCCTCGGATGGCTTATGGGTCAGGTGATGAAAAAATCAAAGGGCCGGGCAAACCCGTCGATTGCGACGGAGCTGCTTAAAAGGGAGCTGGGAAAATGCTGATTACCCTGGTTCTGATAGGCATTTTTTCTATTCCGGGGCAGCTCAAATAAGATGACAGAACGCATTGATTACGCACAGGAAATAACCCGCCGCTACGGCTATGTCCGCCGGGCACGGGGCTGTTATCTGTATACTGCCAGGGGCAGGCGTATCCTTGATATGTATCTGGAAGGGGGACGGGCAATCCTCGGATGGAGGGGAGGCCGTTCGCAACTGACACTGAAAAACCTGCTCGACCGGGGGCTGGGAGGAACTTTCGAAACCCCGGAACTGAAACAGCTGGAAAAAGCGATACGCGCTCTTGCTCCGCAGCACAGTGTCATCCGCTGGTACCAGAACGAAGACAAAACAAGAAATGCCTGCGCGCGGTATCTCGATTTATGGATCGATGACCTGCCGCTGGTTGAAAATGAGGTCATCCGCAACAGGCTTCTTCTGTTGCAGCATGACGCTATTCTTCAGGCAAACGGCATCTGTATCTGGCGTCCATGGATTGAAGACGCCTGGTATCATATCGACGAAGAGAGCCGGAATAGCCTTCAGGAACTCAACTGGTGTTCCCCCGAGATTACAGTGATCCCCATACCCTTTCCCTCAGCAGGGGAATACTTTGCGGTGGCCTTTTCGGTTGATAAGGGAGAGAAGATAGCGCCTTCTGACCCGATCCCCGCCGCTGTCGCGGGCGCCATGGCGCGGGCCTGCAACGATCTGCACGCGGAAATACCGAAACGGTGGGAGCGGGACTGGCAGCAATATGACCGGATAATCGGCGGCTACTGGCAGCGCCGGGGTCCTTATCTGATCCCGGAGATACCCAAGGAGCACTACGGGGATTTTTTTCTTCACTGTCTTGATCGGGGAATTCTCATATCCCCGGTTTTCTCGGCCCCTTCTATCATTCCTGTCGGGGCTGACAGCACGGCCCTCAATCCTCTCGCAAAATGATTCAGACCCGCGCGAGCCATCCCTTGGTATCATCGATAAGGCCGTACTGAAGGCCCTTGAGTTCCCTCTGGAGCTCCATGCCAAGCTCGCCGGGTTTGCGGTTATTGAAAACCGCTTCGCGTCCCTGGTGGGTAATGCTTTCCACAGGGGTTATCCCCGCCGCTGTTCCGGTAACAAAACACTCAACGGCTTCGGTCATGGCTTCCTTTATCTGTATCTTGCGCTCCACCACAGCAACCCCCTGGCCACGGGCAAGATCGATAATACTCGCCCTGGTGATTCCCGGCAGTATGGTATCTCCAAGCTCCGGTGTTACCAGTTCCCCGGATCGGAGCAGAAAAAAGATATTACACGACGATCCCTCTTCAACATATCTGTGGTTCACCGCATCGAGGAATATAACCTCCATATAACCCGCATTTTCAGCTTCTTTTTTAGCGAGCGCCGAAATCACATAGTTGGAGGCGCACTTGATATTTCCCGTTCCTTTGGGCGTGGCTCGGATCCGTTCGGTTGTCACGGCCTTTGTATTCTCTCCGGAAAAATAGGAGGAAACAGAGGAGGCGGTGATGATGACCGATGGGGCTTTGGATATTCCTATTCCTATCGCTCCTTCGGAATACATGAAAGGGCGCATATATACGGCCTGAGCCGCGGCAAAGGAATCGGTCTCCCATTCGGGGTTATACCGGGGCACATACCCGAACTCGGCGTTCCGCCTGATAAAATCAACGGAAGCCTGAACAAACATATCTTCGGGAAAACCCGGCGCGTAAAGACCTTCCATGGAGCTGCGGAATCTGGCGGCGTTTCTGTCCGGACGGAACAGGGCGACGGATCCGTCCTTCCGGGGGTAGGCTTTCATCCCCTCAAAGCAGCCGAATCCGTATTGAGTTGTATAATTTACCAGGGGAAGATCGAATCTGTTGCGTTCCGCGAGGACCTCCGAACGTTTCTGTTCATCCATCGCGGCGAGTTCCTGCTCCGTGATCGCGTCCTTCTGAATCCATGACTCTTTCCATCTGCCGGAAACAGGATCATAGTGGGCAACATAAGAGACGGGAAACATTGAAAGCGTAAAAGCCATTTATACCTCCAAAAGGATACTGTCCTTAAACCGCAATAAATTGAAGCCCTGAATGTAATAGGTTATTATAGTATACAGTTGTTCATCCTGATTGTAAAGTACGGTTATCCGCTCCTGATTAGCGGCACACCAAGCGGCAGGTCATCTTATCCAAGGCGTACAATATAATGTGATTCATATTGCCTTTTGTCTTATAATTCTCAAGCTTTTTGTCAAAAGCAAGTTTTATAATGCCAAGTAAAACTACACCACTTATTACTTCTTCAATAATGGTTTTTATAATAAATTACAGAACTCTTTTCCAAAGCGGATTCATATACACTGACTTTATAACTTACCTAAAAGTGATGTTTGATACCAGCCTGTTTCATGATTCCATTTGCTACATGCCGGATACGGATTTCTCCGTCTACTGTGAAATTTTGTTTTGTTATTGGACTATACCAGATGTCGTGATCTCCCTTGCCATGCCGTACAAAATAACAGCCGGATTCTCCCAGTATCTGGCGAACCTTCTTTTTATACTCCGCCATTATACCATAACCGTCTGGGCTTCCATCCTGAATAGTAATCGAACCCCAGTATGAGACATATTGTTCATTTCCAGCATCTCCGGCGCAGACAGTTTTACCCTCTTGATCAGGGAATCAAGAGAGCTATCTTCCAGAATGAGGGGAATATCATCATTCTGGGCATACCATTTTTGAGCCTCATCATCAAACGCTATGGTTATCTGGTATTCGTTCACAGCTATATCTCCTCTCCTGCTTATAAATATACACCTCTATTATGTATCAAACAATTACCTCGATCTTTTGGAAACACCGATTTATGCTCAATGCATAAATCAGTGTTCACCCTATTTAAGATATTCGTTAATCGAAGCCGCCGCCTTTCTTCCCTCGCCCATGGCGAGGATGACCGTCGCAGCGCCAAGAACAATGTCGCCTCCCGCCCACACTCCATCGAGTGAGGTTTTCCCGTTCTCGTCGATTACGATATGTCCCTTCCTGTCTGTCTCAAGACCTTCGGTGGTTCGCCCGATCAGAGGGTTGCTCTCGTTTCCAAGGGCAACGATAAAAGCATCGCAGAGTATCTCGTGCTCACTGCCGGGAACAGCCACGGGACTGCGCCTTCCCGACGCATCGGGTTCGCCGAGTTCATAGGACAGAACTTCCAGACCCTTCACCGTTCCGTTTTCGTCACCGATTACCCGCACGGGATTTTCGAGGAACCGGAACTCAACGCCCTCCTCCTCGGCATGATCAACCTCTTCCTTCCGGGCGGGCATCTCGTTCCGGGTGCGGCGGTATACCACATACACCTTTTCCGCTCCGAGCCTGAGGGCCATACGGGCGGCATCCATCGCCACATTGCCGCCGCCTGAGACAACAACGGTCTTCGCAGGATACAGCGGCGTCGCGGCCTGGGCAGTATCATAGGCTTTCATCAGGTTTGCGCGGGTGAGATATTCGTTCGCGCTGAACACGCCGATCAGGTCTTCCCCGGGAATATTCATGAACTTCGGAAGCCCCGCGCCGGTCCCGATAAACACCGCATCAAAACCCTCCTCGTTCAGGAGCTGGGAGAGTGTGACTGTCCGTCCGACGAGAAAATTCGTG
>JAISVD010000163.1 GCA_031271875.1 Spirochaetaceae bacterium
AGGGTCTTTCCGTCACCGAAGGTCCGCCTGAGAAGGGATCCCCTGCCCTTTTTGGGGAAACGCTCCGCATGGTGTCCGGTAGAAAGTATCCTGTACCGGGCAAAACCCCAGCGTTTCAATATTCTAGCTGTTTTTTCCGGCTGCCACAAGGTGAAATGATCCCGGGGACTCTCTCTGAAAAATGTTTCGGCAGAGAAGCGTCCGGTTACACCCGATGCCGAGGGCGTTGAAAACGCGAATATTCCGCCGGTCTTGAGCATTGAGGATATCTTATCCAGCACCGGGACAAGATTGTCGAAATGCTCGATTACGTACCACATGGTGACGGCATCAAAGGTAAGCCGTCCGAAGGCGGATGCGGGATCGAATTCAGCAAATTCCGATACCGAAGCGGGAAGATGGAGGGTATCGGTTACATACCGGACAGCTTCGGGGGATATATCGGTGCCGTAGGGTTCCCACCCGTACTCGGCGGCCGCCGACAGAAAGGGCCCGTAGGCGCATCCGATGTCGAGAAGCGCCGGTTTCCCGTTCCTGCGCCTTTTTTCGGCACCCGCCTGTCTGGGAGAACCCAGGGCGGATTCGATGTATCCCATCCTACGGAGGCCCTGCTCTTTTATGGAATCAAAATCTTCGAGGTAAGTTTTACCGTACTGCTTTTTATACTCTTCAAAAAAGTATGCGGTATTATACTCGGTGTCACCCTGCTGTACCCATGAAAGGTAAAGCATCCCGCAACGGCGGCAGCGGCGTATGGTACGATCGGGAAAGCGGGCCTCCACGGGATCCTCTCCGAAGGTATGGTTTCCGGCCCCGGTTCCGAGCCCGCAGAGGGGACAGAGGATACGCTTCCCTGCCGCAAGGGAGGCGATAAAACCGGCAAGGTTTCCGGCGCTTATGGTATCGGCGGCCTTTGCGCCTCGAATATCCGGGGACAGAGCTGCACCGCTATGTGGAGCGGTGTCGTGTTCCGCCGGAAGGAGCTTCCTGGGTTCCTCAATGAATCCGGAAAAAACCTTCGGCGACATATCCCGGGGCCGCAATACCGTGAACCCCAGAGAACGGGAGAGTTTTTCATGGAGCGGGGTTGTCGCAAGGAGCAGAACCGCGCAGTTTGCCGCCGCAGCCTCAAAGGCGGTAAAACCGTAATGGGTAACTACGAGGTCGTACTCCGCCAGTTTTTCCCGGAGGCAGGGTACTTCTTTCAGCCACCGGACAGGAGAAGCGGACGATACGGACGCTCCCGGGGGAACAGCATTCAGTATGGCATCGACATCGCAGCCAAGGGAAGCGAAAGTCAGAGCCGCCGGAACCGTAAATCCCGCGGGGTCTTCCCCGCCGATGACCACCAGCACCCGGTCGATCCGGGCGGGAAAAGCTTCCCGCCGGTTCCGCGGCAGGGTAATGAACCCCGGATTGACACTGTTTGCCCGGCGGCTGATCTCTGAGGAGGGGATGATATCGGCCAGATAGTCGCAGTAACAGTGAAACTTGCCGCCTTCGTCGAGGGCGGCAAGAGGCGCGAGGGAGGAGAGTTCCCGAGCTCCGGGGACACCAGCTCTGTCCCCGTCCCTCTCCATGGAAAAAAGGTCTGCCACGATGAGACTGTACTCACCTGCACGACCAGGGGTGTTCCTGATACGGAAATCCTCAAGCAGAGCGGTATCCCCCAGAGCGGGGGATACCAGAAGTTCGGCGATATTGCTGATTCCGCTGTTTTCCGGGATCAGGATGTCCCCGCCAAGGGCCGACGCGATGGAGACGCACCGGCGGATATGTCCCGTACCACGCCCCTGGACAACTGAGGGCACACAAAGTACAGGCCGGGAACGGATACCGCAGGCCCTGACGATCCTGTCTGCGGAAAAGGGGAAGTCCCTTCCTGAGGAATTTTCCGGTGAGGGACAGAGCTGATCCCTGAGGAGTTCCGAGGAGCAGGGCGCGGAGCTCTGTCCCTCGGAGTTCAATATCGATGCAAGCCTGACCGCCTGACGATAGTCCTCCGGGGTATCGATAGTAGTACGGAAACAGGGAAAATTCCATTGGGGCGGAGCCTCTAACATGAGGCTCCTGAAGATATCGGGATGGTTGTACAGCGCCGGCCCTACATGCTCCTGGTCGTAGGAGGATGCGGCGGCACGGGCTTTCAGCAGGGAAGCGGCGGAAAACAGCTCCACTCCGCTGCCGTGGGGAAGCCCCTTCCAGGTGATATAATCGCAGCGGCGCCGCTCGAATTCGGGAATAAGCGCGGCAGCGGCTTCATGGAACAGAAAGGGGTTGTCCCCGGTAGCCCGTATCACCCTGTCGGCGCCGCTCTCCTGTATGAGCAGACAGAACCGTTCCAGCACATCATCCCTGGGCCCGATAAAACACTCAAAGCCCCATTGTTCCGCAATCGGGGCGAGCCGCTCCGCTGAACCGGGATCGGTGGCGAGAAAATAGCGGTCTGCGGGAACCAGCTTCATCGACTGGAGGACCCGGGCAAGTATGGGTTCCCCCGCGAGAGGAAGCAGGGCTTTCCCCGGCAGGCGGGTTGAATCGATTCGGCTCTGAACAGCGAGGATGGTCGTCACGGCAGGGGCTCCCAGAGCTCGATCAGCCCTTTGGCGTCCTTCACGAAACGGAATTTATTCAGCGCCACCCACTCCCGGGCAAGGGAAAATTCCTTCCACCCGTCAAAGGGACCGCTCCCGGAATTCCTCAGATAATCGGGAAATTTGCTGAGTGAGAGCACACAGTGGTCGCCCTTGAACTGGGGGGCGATGTTTTTCAGGTGGAACCGGAGATGGGAACGATCCGGGGTGATATCCTCCTGAGGTATCTCGTTTTCATAGACCATCCGGAGCATCGAGGAGATCAGGATATCCTCACCCCACAGG
>JAISVD010000197.1 GCA_031271875.1 Spirochaetaceae bacterium
CTTCCCAGCCGGTAGAGTCCTGAAAGGATTTCGGCTTTCTTCGCGTTATCCATCTCCTCCACCGTGTGAATGAGCCGCTCCGCGTCTTTCGGGTTTATCTCCTGAGGCAGATAGAGGCGTCCGTTGTCCGGAAGGAGGGATATAATATGAGATACCAGGGTGGTTTTGCCGGTTCCGTTGTTACCTGCAAGGGCTATCCGGGAGTTGGGGGTTATCACGAGTTCGGGAATGGTAAGTCGGTAATCCCCGGCTGAGAGTTCCCCTGAGGGAAGCCGGAGGATGCTGTCCCTTTGGGAGGTTTCTGTCTGTATTGAAACTCCCTCTGTACGGTATTGCGGTTTGCCGATGTTCCTGAGCTTTTCCTCCGCCTGAGCGGCCCGTGTATTCGCCCTGCTTTTCGCGTTTGCCGCCACGGCGTCTTTGCCGGTAAGTATCGCAAGCTTTATTTTCGCCCTGGCGCTGCTGTCATCAGGGGCGATACGCGAGAGGCTGAGCCGTCCCTTTGTCCTTGATACCTCTTCGCTCTGCCGCCGTACCAGCTCCCGCTCCTTTTTCAGGGCAGCGTCCGCTTTCTGCCACGAGGTTTCCCGCGCTCTCCTGTCGGCATCCCGAAGTTCCAGCGCCTTTGTGGCTCCTCCGGGATAGAGCTTCGCTTCATTTGGGGCGAGAAAAAGCGTGGCCCCGCAGATGGTGTCCATGAGTTCCCTGTCATGGCTGACCAGCAGGCCGATACCCTGATATTCTTTGAGGGCCCTGATGATACGGCTGCGGCTGTGGATGTCCAGGTGGTTTGTCGGTTCATCCAGTGCGAACAGAGACGGTTCCATACAGAGCGCCGCTGCCAGTTGGAGCCTTTTTTTCTCCCCGCCGCTGAGGGTCTCCCAGCGGAAAAACCAGTCATCGCCGATCTCCAGAAGGGCAAGAATTTTTCCGATCCCGCTGTCAAAGTTTCCGAAGGCCGTTTCCCAGCCTTCCGGCATTGTGTCCGTGTTCTGTGGGCAGTAAACGGAGACTGCCTGACCGCTTCCGGCGGAGAAGGGAGCGGTCTCTGCCGAAAACGGCCGGGAGACGCTGCCGCTGTCGGGATCGAGCAGACCGCAGGCGAGCCGGAGGAGCGTTGTTTTTCCGCCCCCGTTCGGTCCCGTAATGGCATTCCATCCGCGGGAAAACTGCACCGTGAGTCCCGATATAACAGGTGAAAGCGACTGAGGCCAGGAAAAGGTAAGATTGTTTATTAAAAGAAATGACAGACCCATAAATATATCTCCTATACACTGAAAGCAATTACAAAAGCCGATCGCTTTTGCAATTGGCAGAAAAATACGGTGTGTATAAAAGTTATATTCTCATGACGTTTATAGCATACTTAAAATTGTTAAAGCCTGTCAATAATGCGTTTATCCTGTCCTTTTCGCTCGATTCACGAAACTCGGATGAGATGTTGAAATCGGCTTTTAAAGAAAAAGCTGTCAGTTTTTTTGCTTCTCCAGCATTTTTATTATTTCATTGGAATCAATAAATTCCACTTTACCATATATGAAGATATGATTTTAACTACAGAAGCCCTGTCCGTACCGGCTTGACTCTTTAATACGCAACGTAGTATAAATAAAGTCTATGACGGTAAATACAAAACTGAGAAAGTTTTGTATTTGCTTCTATAAATGTAATAAAAGAAAAATCTATTTTGATGTATCTCAAAGAAATAGATTTTTCTTTAAAAGCCAATTGCATAAATGACCGACTTTTGCAATTGGTTCTATATATCGTAACTGGAAGATAGAGGTGAAAAAAATGTACGCACTTGTTGAGTATAAAGGCAAACAGTTTAAGGCTGAAAAAGGCGTTATCCTTCAGATGGATAAACTGGACCTTGAAAAGGGTGCAGCGCTTGATATCGATACTGTTATCCTCGTCAATAATGACGGCAATATCAGCATTGGCGCCCCCTATGTAAAGGGCGCCAGCGTTAAAGTGGTCGTTGAAGATACTTTCAAAGACAAGAAGGTAATCGTATACAAATATAAAAGCAAGAAAGACTATCACCGTACCATCGGTCACCGTCAGCAGTATACCAATGTCCGTGTCGAGGATATTGTAACCGCGTAAAAACGGCAATGATACGCGCGGAACTCCGGTTTTTTGCGGAAGGGGGACTCTCCTCCTGCGACGCCGCGGGGCACGGACTGTCCGGCAGTCCCGGCGCCGATATCGTCTGTGCCGCCGTAACAGTGCTTGTCCGTACAACGGCAGCGCTTCTTTCGGCACGGGACGGCATCGCGGTGACCGTAAAAACCTCAGGACGCGGTTCCCTCGGGTTCCGGGTGGAAAAGACAGAAGAGGCCCAGCGGCCTTTTCTCGAATATGCGGGGGATTTTCTCCGTGAGGGATTGTTCTCCCTTCAGGCTGAATTTCCCGGCGCCGTTCAGGTACGGACGGAAACTGAAAGAAAAGATCAGTAAGCGCTGTTTTATGCCTCGGGCATACAGTAGTGTTTACTTTATTTAGTAGTGGAGGCATAAAATGGCTCGTAAGAAAGGCGGAAGCGGCGCGAAAAACGGCCGTGATTCAAATCCTAAATATCTCGGTGTAAAAGTATTCGGCGGACAGAGTGTTTCCGCCGGTTCCATCCTTGTCCGGCAGCGGGGGACTAAAATCCATCCCGGAAACAACGTCGGACGGGGCAAGGACGATACACTGTTCGCGACAGCTGACGGTGTTGTCGTATATCATGAACGCATGGGGAGAAAGCTCGCGTCAGTGCAGGTTCCTGCCATGAAGTCCGCCGAAGCCTGAATTCCCCTCCGCAGGGGCGGAAAAGTATTGCAGCTGGATGATAAAATTTGCTGATGAAGCGCTGATTGAAGTATCCTCCGGAAAAGGCGGTAACGGCTGCATAGCTTTCCGGAGGGAAAAATATGTGCCCAGAGGCGGCCCCGCCGGAGGTGACGGTGGAAGGGGAGGGGATGTTGTATTCGAGGTTCGGAACAACATGCGTACCCTCGCCCATCTCAGGTATAAACAGACCTTCAAGGCCCGCAATGGCGGCGACGGTGAAGGACGTAACCGTTACGGACGTGACGGCGAAGACATCGTGATACCGGTTCCGCCCGGAACCATGCTGAGGGACGCCGAAACCGGTGAGCTCATCCACGATTTTGGCGCTGAAGACGCAGAATCGGTTTTTCGGTTCCTTATCGGCGGCAGGGGCGGCTGGGGAAATACCCATTTCAAGTCGTCCACTAACCAGGCCCCCCGGTATGCCCACGAGGGAAAACCCGGTGAGACCCGGAAAATCCGGGTGGAGCTCAATATTCTCGCGGACATCGGTCTTGTGGGGCTCCCGAATGCGGGAAAGTCCTCTCTCCTTGATTTTTTTACCAACGCCCGTCCAAAAATAGCTCCCTATCCTTTTACGACAAAAATCCCCAACCTCGGTGTGCTCCGGGTGGATGACGAACACGATATAATCATCGCCGATATTCCGGGTATCATAGAGGGCGCTTCCGGGGGCGCCGGTCTTGGTATACGGTTCCTCAAGCACATCTCCCGCACCCAGGGACTTGCCTGTCTCATCGACCTTTCCGACGACAATTATCTCGAGGCCCTCGATATCATACTGGCGGAACTCAAGCAGTTTTCTCCCCGTCTCGAAAGGAAACCCCGGATCATCCTCGCGAATAAACTCGATGTTGCGGGTACCGGAGAGCGGCTGGCGCTGCTCAGGGAGAAATATCCCCATGAAACCATTGAGGGAATGTCGATATATTCAAAAGAGGGAATGGACCCGGTACGGAGGGCCCTTATCGGTCTTGCCGAATCCATTCATGAAGATGACCGCAAGAGAGCCGCCGATGGGACACAGCAGAGCGCCTTTCTCCAGGAGCGTTCCATCGACGGTTCCGGCAGGGTGGACTATCCCGGCCGGGATAGCTGATACGTAACGGATGTAGGATCATGAAGCTGGCGATGTTCGGAGGGTCGTTTAACCCCGTTCATATAGGACACCTTTTTCTCGCGGAGGAGGTGCGTGTAATCTGCGGCTATGACCTTGTTCTCTTTATACCCGCCTACATCTCTCCCTTCAAACCTGCGGAGGCCGATGGCAGGGATACCGCCGGCAGGAGCGGTTCCTCCGTGCCCTCCATTAACGACCGGCTGGCAATGATAGAGCTCGCCATCGCGGGAAACGAACAGTTCCGGCTGGAAAGATGTGAGGTAGACCGGGGCGGGATATCCTACACCTACGATACGCTGCAATACGTTCTTACCCGGTTCGGGGAGCGGCTGGATGAACCTCCGGGACTCATAATCGGGGACGATCTTGTCGCCGATTTCGGATTATGGCGCCGCGCCGCTGAACTGGCGGAACAGAGCCGCATAATTGTGGCTCGCCGATCCTCCATAGAGATGTCCTCCGCAGAGGGGCACGGTTTTGGTTATCCCCACAGGACCATCGAAAATGTGCGGTTCCCGGTCTCCTCTTCGGACATCAGGGAACGCATAAAAAAGGGAAAAGGGTGGCGGTATCTTGTCCCTCAGGAGGTCTATCGGTATATATGTGAAAGGAATCTCTATGAATATTGACCCGCTGGCAGAAAAAATTACCGTCTATGCCGGGGGAGTGCTTCCTCCCTCCCGGTACGAACACTCCCTCCGTACTGCGGAAACCGCCGCACAGCTCTGCAGGCGCTTCGGTATCGATCCCGCAAAGGGAAGGCTTGCGGGGATAGGCCACGATATATGCAAGACCGCGTCCACCCGTATGCTCTTTACCCTCTCCGAACAGGACGGGGTACCCATAACCCTGCTTGAAAAGGAGAAGCCCAGCCTTCTCCACGGACGTGCCGCTGCGGTGATGCTCAGAACAGATTTTGGAGTTGATGACGAAGAGCTCCTTGATGCCATACGGAACCATACCTTCGGACGTCCCGGAATGGGGCTGCTTGCGAAGATCCTGTATGTGGCCGACAAGATCGAACCCGGAAGGGATCATATCAGTAAAAAACAGCGGGAAGAGATGTTTCTGATGGACATAGATGATATGGTCAGGACGGTTATTACCGAGAATATAGAATATCTGAAGAAAAAGTCCCGGGAGATATCTCCGCTGACACAGGACCTGCTGCGGTCTCTTGCCGTCACGGATAACACCGGTACGCTCTCCCCGGTCAATTAACGGAAAAACGGTAGGTTTTAGTGTGAAGAAGTTCCGGATCGATAAAAGTGCGTTTTTTCTCATAGCCATCATGCTCATAGTGGTTGTGACGTCGGTGGTGCTTATCGTTTCCATGCGTCCCGACCCCATCGCCGACGCCCTGCAGAACGACCCGCTCCTGAATATCCTCATAGTTCTTGAGGACGAGGGCCGGCCCCTGCTGACGAATGTGCTCATCTACTATCCACCCTCTCGGCGGGCTGCGATATTCGATATTCCCTCCGAGACGGGACTTATAATAAGCACTCTGGGGAGGATGGATCGGATAGACGCCCTTTATACCGAGCGGGATATCTCCGCCTATCTCCAGGAGATCGAAAAACTGCTGGGCGTAGCTATTCCCTTCTATATGGTTATGGATATGGATGATTTTTCGGCCCTTACGGACCTGCTCGGGGGGCTCAAAGTGTTTATACCCGTCCCTGTGGATATCCTCACCGAAACCGAACGGTGGCTGCTTCCCTCCGGGGCGGTGACTCTGGACGGCGATAAGATACGCACCTATATCAACTATGCCCAGCCCGAGGAGCGGGACACCAGCCTCTCCGAGCGCCGCCAGAACAGTATGACGGCTTTTCTCTGGGCTCTCGGAGAGAATTCCCGCCGGATGTTCTCCCGGGAGTTTTTCCCTGCGGTAAAAAGATACATAGACTCCAATCTGGAGGACATCGACCTGAACAAGCTCCTGTCGGAGATCGCTCGGGCGGATACGGAGCGGCTCAGCCCGCAGACCGTTACCGGTTCCGTCCGTCTGGTGGACGGGCAGCAGCTCCTGTTCCCCTATTATGACGGGCAGCTTATAAAGGACATTGTCCGGCAGACCACCGGAACTCTGGCGTCGTCCGGGGATATCACCCATGAGCGGATATATGTGATCGAGATACTCAACGGGACCACCGTGCAGGGGCTGGCGCGGAACACATCGGCGCTGTACCAGAGTTTTGGCTATGATGTGATGAACGTGGCAAACGCCGACTTGAACGATTATGCCGAAACGATCATAATCGACCATATCGGCGACCAGGCAACAGCCAGTAATATCGGCGAAATTATCCGCTGTACCCGCTTTAAATCCACCGAGATAAAAACGGACCAGCCGGGAAACTATGAGACCAATTCACTTGTTGATTTTACAATAATCCTTGGAAGGGATTTTGACGGAAGATATGTGAGGTAATATGCAGGAGATGCGGACAAAGGCCCTGGAATTGGGGCGGCTTTTACAGGAGCATAAGGGGGAGAAGGTTACGGTACTCGACATCTCCCGTCTGAACAGCTGGACCGATTATTTTGTCATCGCCGCCGTGAACAGTTCCACCCACTCAAAGGGGCTGTATAAGCACATAAAAGACTATGCCAGAGAAAACGGCCTGCATATTCATCTGACAAAGCGTAAAACATCCAATGGCGATGACTGGAATCTGATCGACTTTGGTCCGATTGTCATCCACCTTATGACAGAGGAAGCCAGAAATTTCTATGAGCTTGAAAAACTCTGGCATGAAGGAACTGTTTTAATGTAGAAACTACTGACAGAAAAAGATGCCAGGGTGGAAGTGCTGCTTTCCCGCCCCGGCTGAGATATTGGGTCTGATAAGACCCATGGTCTTATCAGACCCGGTTATTCGTCAAAATCGTCATATTCGAGATCATCGTCATACCCGAAATCGTCGTCGTCCTCATCATCGTAGTCGTCCAACTCTTCGTCAAAATCGTCGGAATCCAGATCATCATCGACAAATTCGTCCTCGTCAAAATCATCAAAATCGTCTTCGTCGTCATCGAAGTCATCATCCGTATAGTCGTCATAGGTATTATCAAAGCCGTATAACAACGACGATGAGTCTTCAATCAATTCATTATCCCTCACCATGAACTTACAACCTCTTCCCTTATATATTGAACATAGATGAGAGTATTCCTTTCTGTCAACTATTTCAATGCTGAAAATTCGGCATTTTCCGGGAAAAGATGCAAATTTTTTCATTATTTTGGAACACTCCATCTTTCGTGCTTTGACAAACTTGATTTTTTCTGTCATACTATTGGAACCTCTATTATATTATGGATGCGGGATTATGCCGGAACAAAAAAAGAATCTTGTCTGTGCCGGTGCACCCGCAAAACTGAATCTGAGTCTGCGGGTTTTACCCCTGCATACCGCTCAAGGCGGCAGGACCGATGGATACCATGATATTGAAAGCCTGTTTCAGCGTATATCCCTGAAGGACACGCTTGAAATCAGCGCCGGAGGACAACAGGGCGAATGTGTCATTGAGTCGCCTTTGATGACCCTTCCCGTAAACAATACCATCACCGCCGCTGTTGCGGAGTTCCGCAGGTATACGGGAATCAAAGACGGGCTGCATATAAAGGTGATGAAGCACATTCCCGACGGTGCAGGACTCGGAGGAGGTTCCTCTGACGCGGCAGCGGTATTGCGGGGGCTGAATCAACTGTTTGAAGCGGGTTTGAGCGTTCAGGTGATGCTGTCTCTGGGGGCTGCCGTAGGAAGTGATGTCCCTTTTTTTCTTTCTTCACCCTGCGCTGTGGTAACCGGCCGGGGCGAGAAACTTACCCCGCTGGAGGGGAGAAATGA
>JAISVD010000207.1 GCA_031271875.1 Spirochaetaceae bacterium
CATAACCCATGTGTCGGCATTTGCCATCAGAATGGTTTCATATCCCTTTGCCTTCAGAACAGGAACCTGAGCCTTGAGTTCTGCATAGGTTTTTGCGGGGGTAAGTCCGCAGTCACGCAGTACCGCGCTGTTAACGAAGAACGCATGTGTTGAGGTAACGCCGATGGGAAGAATAGCGACATAACCGCCACCCTGTGCTGTGGGATCGATAGCTGAGGGAACAAAAATCTTGTCAAGACCATCGCGCTTGATAAACGGCATAAGATCTTTCAGCAGTTTTCTTTCATGCAGAGTTGTGGAACGTCCGGACGGCCACGCATAGAGGACATCAGGGAGCTGCCCTGCGGCGGCATACGCCTCAGTCTTCTGGTGGAAGGGTTCATTAAACAGATCTTCACGCTCAATCGTAATGTCGGGATTGTTCCTGCCGAAGGTATCCCAGATTTGAGTTACCTCTTCCATGCTGTTTGACTGGGTCAGATCCATGTAGTTCAGCACGGTTATCTTTGTCTTTCCGCCAGCAGCCTGCTGCTTTTCGCCGGTTCCTCCAGCAAACGCCATACCCGATGCCACAATAAGAACCAGAGCAACGGATAAGACTCTCCTTGTAAGTTTCATTTCTTCCTCCTTAAAAAAAACAACACATTATGACCTATAGCTGTTATCTTACATACAACCATAAGAAATCATAAATACAATGCAAAATCCAATTATTTAGTTAGTTCATACATTGTACATAGGCCAGTATCCCATTGAATTGTATATCTGTCAACTTTTTTTGAAACATTTTCCGCATTTTTTTGTTTTTTTCCCGAAAGGCCGGAAAATTCGGGCAGAACGGCCATACATATCCGGTTTCTTGAATATCTCCGTTACCGGAGATGCCTGGAAAAACAATTTTTCGCAGGGGCTTCTCAGGGCTTATTGACACCGTATTTGCCCTGTGTTACATATTTAAAGATAAGAGGAATATAAACCGGTGACGGAATCTGCCCGATTCACGCCCGCACATCTCCCTCGGAGGAGCCAGTCTGAGCAGTCCTATTTTGAAAAACGCCCCCCCCCTGCCGAACAGTCCCTGGGAGGACCGGCCGGCCCGGAAACAGCATAATACGCTGTGGAGATATTCGGGCAATCCGATTATCCCGCGGGATCTCACCAGAAACTCGAACAGTATTTTCAACAGCGCAATTGTGCCCTTCGGAGACGGTTTTGCCGGGGTGTTCCGATGCGACGATACATCCAGGCGCATGAATATCCATACAGGAAGGAGCAGGGACGGAATCACCTGGACCATCAATGACGATCCCATCGAATTCATCAAAACCGCCCCGGAACTTCCCGATTCGGAATATAAATACGACCCCCGGGTTGTGTTCATAGAGGACCGCTATTATATCATCTGGTGCAACGGATATTTCGGACCCTGTATCGGGATAGGATACACATTTGATTTTGAAAAGTTTTACCAGATGGAAAATGCCCTGATGCCTTATAACAGAAACGGCGTTCTGTTTCCGAGAAAGATTAACGGGAATTACGCGCTTCTGAGCCGCCCCAGCGATTCCGGACATACCCCCTTTGGAGACATTATATATTCCGAGAGTCCGGACATGACCTACTGGGGAAAACACCGTCATGTCATGAAGCCCGCCGGAACCGAGAGCGCTTGGCAGAGCAAGAAAATCGGCGCCGGCCCGGCCCCCATCGAAACCAGCGAAGGGTGGCTGCTTTTCTACCACGGGGTTCTGAACAGCGCCAATGGATTTGTCTACTCCTTTGGTGCAGCCCTGCTGGACCTGGACAAACCCTGGCAGGTCATTGCCCGTTCAAGGCCGTACCTCATCTCCCCTCAGGAAATATATGAGTGTGTCGGTGATGTTCCGAACGTTACCTTCCCCTGCGCGGCGCTCGCTGACGGAGCAACGGGACGGCTGGCAATCTACTACGGATGCGCCGATACGGTTACCGGCCTTGCCCTGGGAAAGGTCGATGAAGTTGTAGAATTCATCCGGAAAAACAGCCTGTAACAGGCTGGGCCATTAGAGTATAATACGCGGAAAAGCCTCCGGATACGAAACCGGGGGCTTTTTCATATATGTATAAAAACATGCACTATTTGATAAAACGCACCAAAAAAAACAAAAAAACCACAAAAATATTCATGTGTTTATATAATAGAAGAAAAACGGTTTTTTTATTATAAAATGGATACCGGAAACAAAAGGGCGGTCTCTATCCGTAAAGGATGGAGCCGCCTTTTACTCAAAACCGGCGAAACTCTGTCCCCGATCCGTTTTATACCCCGGAAATTCAGCGGAACAGTTCCTTCACCTCGGCCTCATAGATATCAGACATCTTATAGCGCATGACCTCCTGTTTGGCGGAAAGTTCCACTCCGACCTCAAAGGGTCTGGACAGAAGAACGAATTTGTTTATCCGCTCAAACAGCTTGAACCCGTTTTTCTGGTTTATGAGTCCTTTGATCTCATGATCAAAGAGTTTCTGTATTTCGGTGTTCTTCAGCAGTTGCTCCCAGTTATCACCGGGGATGCTGTTCTCTTCGGCATACGTGAGTACCTCCTCCTTGGAGGGAACAATCAGCGCGCCAAGATACCGCTCATCCTGTCCGAGCACAACAGACTGGGCAATATACTGTGATTCGTTCAGCTTCATCTCCAGAGGAAGGGGTTCCACATTTTCTCCGCCCCGGAGTACGATTGTGTCCTTTATCCGGCCCTTCAGGACTATCTCATTATCGATGGTGAGCATCGCTATATCGCCGGTATTAAACCAGCCATCGGGGGAGACCATTTTTGCGGTAAGTTCGGGTTTTCTGTAAGACCCCTTCATGACAAGACCGCCTTTTACATAGAGGGTACCTTTTTTTCCGGGAGGCAGGATATTACCCTCCTCGTCCATCACCTGTACCTCCGCTCCCCGGATAGGGGTGCCGACGGTTCCGAAAACCGGCCTGTAAAAGGGACGGACGGAAACAACCGGAGCGGTTTCTGTCAGTCCGTAACCCTCAACAACGTTGATCCCGATGGCCCAGAAAAAGTCGTCAATCTGCGGAGGAAGGGCGCCGCCCCCGGATACGCCGCCCCGGAAGGCGCTGCCCAGTTTTATCCGTATCTTTTTGAATACAATCGCACCTCCGAGGGCCTTCAGGGGACTCAGGAGTATCCAGGGGATAAAAAGGAGTATCCAGTTACAGATGGAACAATCCTTTTTGAAACGGGCAGTCCGCCGTTTGAGTATCCGGTCGATCCGGCTCTGGAGAATGGCAATATTCACAAAAAAGGTGAACAGAGCGTTCACAATTCCGCCTGTTTTGCGCATGGCGCGGAAAATTCCCTCGTAAACAGCCTCAAAA
>JAISVD010000225.1 GCA_031271875.1 Spirochaetaceae bacterium
TTCGGTGAGTATACTTTTCTGGATTTTCTGTGGTATAGTACTCATATGTACCGGCGCCGCTTTTTCAGCAGATATGGAGCGTCTCCATATCAGGATGAAGGATGCGGCCAGGGAGATGACGGGCCGGTAGAACGCCGGTCAGGCGATTAACGGAAAAAGTATAGGAGTTTTCTCAAGATGAATTTTGGAATCCCGGAAAATCCATCCTGTCTGTTTGACAGTCACATGCACCTACTCCCCCTCAATTTTGTCTGTTTTTCGGCCTATCTCTCCTTTCTGGACAAACACAGGGCAGGGGAATCCCTGGCGGCGCTTGCCTCCCCGGATTATATTTTTCGGGACATCATCCGGAACAAGCGGGTCATCACAAATATCCTGAGTGTTATGGAAAACACTCCGCTGGATATCCTGAAACTTCTGGAGGATGACCTGAAGGGCGAGTTTGAAACCGACAAGTCCCGCCCTCCCGTGATGGACAGCAGGGGGCTCGCCCTGGGGGGCAAGCGTTTCGAGATGCTGGTTATCACGCCGCTGGTGATGGATTTTGAACTGCCGGAGATGCTGCCGGAGGCGTACTATTCCCGGCAGCCCGCCCACTCGGTTGAGGAACAGGCGCATGAGGTACTCGAAGCGATACGCCAGTTCCGCCTCGACAGGCCGGACAGCAGAATGCTGGTCCGCCCCTATATGGGCATCAACCCGAAATACTGGAGCGGCGAGCGGCTCGACGATATGCTCCGGGCCTGTTTCAGCCACTGGTCGCCCCTGGGCAGCGAAGCGGTGAAAACCTGGAACAAGCTTCAGAAATACCGCACCCTCCCCGGCAGACCCTATAACAACGCTTTCGGGGGAATAAAAATGTATCCCCCCCTCGGATACGATCCCTGGCCGGAGGACAGCGCGGAACGGGCAAAGCTCGAGATGTTCTACGGTTTCTGTGAGAAAAAGGGAATCCCCCTCATAACCCACTGCGATGATCAGGGGTTCCGGACGATCCCCCTGGAGGAGTCCCTGGTGTATACCAGCCCCGACCGCTGGGAGGAGGTTCTCAAACGGTATCCCAATCTCTATCTGGATATCGCCCATTTCGGCAGGCAGTACTACCGGGGAGTACGGCTCCGGTCAACGGGAAAATGGCAGCGGAAGATCATGGAGCTCATAACGGAGTATCCGAATGTCTACACCGACATGTCCTTTACGGGCGTGGAAAACAACGCCTGGGAGACCATGGTCAAGACCGTGAGGACACTGCCGGAGGATAAGCAGGAGAAGTTGTTTTCCCGTATCCTGTTCGGCACCGACTGGCCCCTTTGTCTTCTCAAAACTGAATCCGCCTCCGCCTACTGGAACGGGTTCCGCTATGCGGAACTTCCCGACTGGCTCAAGGTTAAAATCGCGGCGGAAAATCCCGGACGGTTCCATTTCAGGTGACACAATGCAAAGCGCCGGGAACGGAGGAAGAGCCTTTTAACCGCGAAAAATCGTATCGACCAGCAAACCTGACAAAAAAGCGAACACAAAAGTAAACAGTATATATAACAAAAAACGTTTGAAGCCCAGCACGATTTTCAAAGCGCCGAGGTTGGTGATCTTGGTAGCGGGGCCGGTAATCATAAATGCGGCGGCCTCTCCCAAGCTCATGCCATCCGCAAGCCACCACCGTAATAAGGGAATCGTACCGCCGCCGCAGGCGTACAGCGGCACGCCGATGGTGGCCGCCATAAGGAGGCCAAAAGCCTTATTGTTTCCAAAGAGCGTAACCATCCAGTTCTCGGGGATATAGCGCTGAAAGGCTGCGGAAAGCGCGATGCCTATCAGAAAATAGGGGCCGGTGGTTTTTACATTGCGCCAGATATTTTTCAGGAGCCGCAGTATCAGGTTTGGGTCGGTATCCCTGTCGGACAACTCTCCAAAGCCGGAAAAATTGAAAAAGCTTTTGTCTTTGCCGGCATAGAAAAAGCGGACGCACAATCCGGCAGCCGCGCCGCACAAAAAGCATGATACAATACGAACCGTCAGAACTTGAACTCCAAGGACCGCACTGTATATGATAAGCTGAGGGTTGAGCAGTACGGAACTCATCATAAAAGCCGCCAGCCAATCATCCTTTACGCCCTTTTCGGAAAACGATGCGGAGATGGGGATGGCGCCGTACATGCAAAGGGGCGAGGCGATTCCGATAATGCTCGCCGGAATCACCCCAAAGGCGCCCAGCTTTTTCTTTTGCAGCGAGTCAAATAACCGATGCAGCTTTTGTTTGCCGAATACCGATATAACGGAACCCAGCAAAATGCCCAACACCCAATAGGGGAAAATCTGCTCAAACTGGATGCTGAAATAATGCCACAGATATATCGCCTCGCGGCGCACTATCTCAACCATCAATAGATACCAGCTTATACTCCCGGCTTCCCAGCCCGATTGCGGCGGCGTGTTCCAATGTGAGCAGACCGTTTAACGAGGTGATACGCTTCATCAGGGACTCGCCGTCAGGGGTGTCTGCCACAATATCCACACAAGCCTGGTCGAGGGCGACCGGATCAAATGACGCGAGGATACCGACATCGTGCATATCCGGTTCGGCGGGGTAGCCGTTGCAGTCGCAGTCAATGGACAGCCGATTCATCACATTGACGTACAGGATTCTGCCGTCTAAACTGTCCGAAACGCTCTTGCCCGCTTCCGCCATGCTCTTGAGAAAGCTGTTCTGATCCCCGTAAATCCCGCCGGTTCTTTTGGTTCCCCCTGAATGTATCCAGATTTTTCCTGATCGTGAGGCGATACCTATCGAGATATTCTTAATCGCTCCGCCATAACCGGCCATCTGGTGACCTTTGAAGTGGGAGAGCACCACATAGTAATCATAGTTTGTGAAGTGGGAGCCGACGATATTTTCTTCCAGGACTTCTCCGCCGATAACAGGAATGGCAATTTCGTCTTCCGAATCCATAATGTCAACTTCCGCTATATCGGTAAACCCGTGATCTTTTGCCACCTGTAAATGAAACTCGCTGCTACCCCGCCTGCCGCCGTAAGCCGTATTGCACTCCACGATGGTTCCCTGTAAGTGCTGAACCAGGTCTTTGATAAGCTCCGGTCTGAGATAGTTGCTGTTGGGCGGTTCGCCGGTAGAGAGTTTTACGGCAACCCTGCCTGCCGGGTCAGCGCCAAGGGCCTGATAGACCCGCATCAATCCTTCGGAAGTTATATCCTGAGTGAAATAGACCTCCGTCCCGTCTGTCCGGTTAAATTCCAGCTTGCTGAGCGCCGTACTGTTATTCGATGACGAATTTTTGGTTTGGGCGCATCCGGCAATCATGGATACACATATCACCGCGGTCAACAATATGCATAGAACCTTTTTCATTTTTCCCCCTATAAATTTTTCATTGATTACTTGTAGTTCTTACTGTATTTTACTCCCAGTACATCCAACCGCGCAAGCTGTCCGGGTAATCTGCTCATAAAATCATCAAAATTTCTGGTGTCCTCCGCGGTCCAGCCGATTTCGGCATTGGCCATGAGGCGCGGATACAGCAGATAATCCATGTTCTCCTCGGTGACAACTGTCTCGGTCCAGAGCGTACTCTCTATACCAAGCAGTTTACTCTCCGGAGCGATCTGTCTCGGATACCAGTCATAGGAACGTTTCAGATTGACAAACCCGCGCCATTGCAGCCCGATGGGTGACCCGGCGTTATACTTTTGGTCGATATAAGCTCCGGGGGGCGACAGAATTACGGATATGCCTTTCTGGTCGGCAAAGACAGTACTGCCGGGATACCCATCCCAGTTTTGAACGACCGCACCCTCCACAACGCCGTCGGAACGCTCGT
>JAISVD010000271.1 GCA_031271875.1 Spirochaetaceae bacterium
CGTTCAGGGTTATGAAAAGGTAAAGGGATCAAAGGCTGAAGAGATCGAGGCTCTGGTGTATCCCTCGGACGAGCTGTACAAGCGGCTCAATGTGATGCGGGGCACTTCTGAGGCTGTTGATCCCATTCATACCGCAATAGAGGAGATCATCGAAAAGGTGAATCGGGGGCTTCAGCCCTACCAGAGGATATCGAAGATAGTAATCCTCGACGCTCCCCTGGAGATGACCACCACCAAGAAGGTCAAGCGGAACTACAACGACTGATAAAGGCCGCTGAGTAGAGTACGGAAGCGATTGAAGTATTCCCGGCGCAGAATTTGACTACACCTGTAAGACGGATATGCCCGGCAAGGTTCAGCGCCTGCCAGGCATTGCATATGATCTTGTTGTTATCAGCCTCAATACAAAGGTATCGAGGACTCCGTTCGGTATTGTTACCGTATCGTGGAATTTCTTTTTTCTTGCGGGCGCGTCCCTCACTCCCCGATAATCTTTACCAGTACCCGCTTGCGCCGCCGTCCGTCGAATTCACCGTAGAATATCTGCTCCCAGGGGCCTAGATGGAGGCTTCCCTCGGTTATTGCCACAACGACTTCCCGGCCCATGATCTGGCGCTTCATGTGGGCATCGGCGTTGACCTCCCCGACATTGTGACGGTATTTTGAAACCGGTTCGTGGGGCGCCAGGGTTTCAAGCCACAGGTCAAAGTCGTGGTGCAGGCCGCGCTCATCATCGTTGATAAAGACGCTCGCGGTTATGTGCATGGCGTTGACGAGGCACAACCCCTCGGTGATCCCGGATTCGGCAAGAAGGGACTCCACTGTGGGGGTGATATTGATGAACTCCCGCATTTTTTCCGTGTTGAACCAGAGTTCCCTGGTAAATGATTTCATGCTGGTACTCCTGTAATCTTTTTCCGTCCGGAATAAATTCCACAACCCCTTTTTTCAATAAGGTATTGTTATAATAGGATATGTATAAATTTCATGTTGTCAATACAGTTGACAGCAGCAAGGGTATCCAGGAAGTGCGCAGCAGGAATAAAACCGGAGCGATAGAAATTGAAGTTTTTATATCAATACATTCACCGGCTTGAAAGCATTAACCCATTGGGTTAATATAACTTGACAGTGAGGTGGTTTTGGATATATCTTTTAAAAATACAAAGCCGGAAAAAGAGTGCAACGAAGAGAAACGGCTTGAGAAGATTCATGGAAGCCTTCGGGCAAAGAAAATTCGTATCAGGCTGTCCGAACTCAGGGCGGCATCGAACCTGTATGACTTTTGGCCTCCTAAAAGCGGCTCCTGTCGGTGTCATGAACTGACAGAGGGGAAACGTAAAGGACAATTATCGGTTGATTTGGATCATCCGTATCGGCTGATATTTATTCCAAATCACAATCCGGTTCCGGTTAAGTTTGACGGCGGACTTGATTGGAAAGAGGTAACGGCAATTTTAATTACAGGAGTAGAGGATACCCATGAATGATAAGCAAACGGTACATAGTTATTATCCCGATTATCTGGTTACTCCCGGGGAAGTTCTTGAAGAGTATCTTGAACATGAAGGGCTTACGCAAGCCTCTCTTGCAGACCGGACAGGGCTGTCAAAAAAGACGATTAACGAAATAGTTAAGGCAAAAGCCGCTATAACTGCTGAAACCGCATTAAAACTTGAACGTACATTAGGCCGTCCCGCGCATTTTTGGAGTAATCTTGAACGTCAGTATCAGGAAGACAAAACGCGGCTTGCCGATAAAATCCATCTGGAAGAATCCCTGCATTGGCTTGAAATTTTTCCGGTAAATAAAATGGCCAGATACGGCTGGATAGAAAAATGCAAAGATAAAATTGTACAGCTTGATATGCTGTTACGTTATTTTGCCGTAGCATCCCCTGCCCAATGGGAAGCTATATGGGGGCGCGAATTACAGGTCTGTTTCCGCAAGAGAGAGAGTTCAAAAAAAGATATTGCGATCATTTCAGCCTGGCTTCGCAGAGGGGAAATTGAAGCAGAGCAACAGCGCTGCGCTCCCTTTGATAAGCAAAAACTTCAGGATAGTCTTGTTGAAATCCGTAAACTTACAACTATAGCAGAACCAAGTGTCTTTATTCCAAAACTCGAAGCAATATGCGCTGTTTGCGGAGTTGCCCTTATATGTGTTCCTGCATTACCAAAACTGGGTATTTACGGCGCAACACGCTGGCTTAATCATAAATACATTATGCAGTTAAGTTTATACGGCAAAAGTAATGACCATCTATGGTTTACCGTTTTTCACGAGCTCTGCCACATCATAAAACATTCCCGCAGGGAATGTTTTATCGAAGGAGGCGGACCGGAAACTGATAAAGAAACCGAAGCGAATGCCTTTGCCTCTGATATGCTCATTCCGCCTAAATACTTAAAACGTTTTCTTGCGCCGGGCCGGAGGCCGACGATAGTTCAAATAGAACAATTTGCCGTAAGTATCGGTATTGCGCCCGGTATTGTTGTCGGCAGATTACAGCATGATAAAATCATACCCATGAGCTGGGGAAATGAGCTTAAAGTTAGGTATGAGTGGATGAGGGAATGGAGTCATAGCAATAGTTGAAACCAATTACAATTCTCTTTCTATGTATTCCATGGATACTTGCCCGGAACGTTTTATCTGTGCGATACTGAGGGAGATGCAGATTGTTACCGGCTTTCACGCCATAGAGGAACTTATCCGCTCCGGGAAGGGAAAAAATGTGAGCCTCCGCCTGTATTACGGCAAGGCCGGGCCGCGGGTAAAGCGGATCATCGGGGAGGCGGAACGATTTTCCGTACCAGTGGAGGAGACCGACAGCGCCGGACTGGACGCTCTCTCAGGCGGAGAGGAGCACCGGGGTGTTGTCCTGGTTATCGAGGGATGCGTTCCCGATAGGAGCGCGGTTCCCGATACGGAGGCTTGCGATTTTGACGCTTTTATAGGAAAATACCGGGACGGCGGAGGGACAGAGGATAATGTCCTGGTAGTGATCCTCGACTCCATAACGGACCCCCACAATGTGGGGGCGATTATCCGCAGTTGTGACCAGTTTGGGGTAAGACT
>JAISVD010000024.1 GCA_031271875.1 Spirochaetaceae bacterium
AGTTCTCCGGTGACCTCTCCAAAGCAATCGGCGGGGGGGCCGATGTAGTAATGATCGGCAACCTCTTTGCGGGGCTGAAGGAGTCCCCCGGACGGGAGATACTCTTTGACGGACGGATATACAAGGAGTACCGCGGCATGGGTTCTCTGGGGGCAATCAAGGACGGCTCCGGCGACCGTTACGGAATCGCCAAGGACGAAACCCCTGTCCCCGAGGGCATCGAAGGCCGGGTGCCCTACAAGGGCGAACTCAAACAGTTCCTTCATCAACTTGTTTCGGGACTCCGCAAGGGAATGGGATACTGCGGCTGCCGCACTATTGATGAATTGAAAAAATATCGGAAGTTTGTTAGAATAACTGCGTCCGGATTGCGGGAGAGCCACGCCCACGATGTCACCATCACGCAGGAGGCGCCCAACTACTCCCGTTCATAATATGAACGATGGTTCCTGAAAAGGACAGGCGGAACACGCCGTTGGTAAACGAAACAACGGCGCATTGTTCTGTCCGCCCTTTGAGAGCGGTTCCGCCGGACCCGGACAGGTGTATGGAATACCGGGAAGGTACTGCTTTCAGGCGGCCCGATACTTCCATGCCAATAAAACATACAAGTTGGTACACGCATGAACATTGTGGTTATCGGCGCCCAGTGGGGCGATGAAGGGAAGGGGAAGATCGTTGACTTCCTCGCGGGTGACGCCCAGGCAATTGTCCGCTACGCAGGCGGGGCAAATGCGGGTCATACCATCGTAATCGGGGACAAAAAATATGCCCTTCATCTGGTCCCGTCGGGTATTCTGTATAAAGATAAAACCGTATTTCTCGGCGCCGGAATGGTCATCGATCCGGAAGCGCTTTTTACCGAGCTCGCCATGCTTGAGGAGCGGGGCATCGAATGGAAGGGCCGGGTCTTTATCTCCGACCGGGCGCACATCGTGCTTCCCCGCTACCGGGAGCTGGATAAAAAACATGACCTGGAACGCAAAAAGCCCATCGGCACCACAGGCCGGGGCATCGGCATAACCTACGCCCTCAAATGCCAGCGGGACAGCATCCGCCTCGCAGACCTGACCTGGGAGGATAAGCTGGCGGAACTGGAAGATGAGGACCTGCAATTCCTCAAACCCTATGCGGAACGGCTCCTCTCCATGAAAACCGACATCACCTCCGAAATGTGGAAACTCCGGGGAAAAAACGTGCTCCTCGAAGGGGCTCAAGGAGCGCTCCTCGACCTTGACCTCGGCAGCTATCCCTATGTGTCCTCCGGCATTTCATGCTCCTCCGGCGCCGCTGTGGGCGCCGGAATGGGGCCCCGCAGCATCGACCGGGTTCTGGGGGTGTTCAAAGCCTACTCCACACGGGTTGGAAACGGGCCCATGCCCACGGAATTCGATGAGGCAAACCAGAGCGAACTGTACCATTTTATCCGGGAAACGGGGCACGAATACGGCGTCACCACCGGACGTCCCCGCCGCTGCGGCTATCTCGACCTGGTGGCCCTCCGTTACGCCTGCCGCTCCAACTCCATCGACGAGCTGGTACTCACCCACCTCGATGTCTATGATACCTTCGGCGAGATCGAAGCCTGTATCGCCTACAAAATAGACGGAAAAACCACAGAAGATTTCCCCGCCTCAATAGATGAACTCGATCGGGCGGAACCTGTTCTGAAAAAGTTCCCCGGCTGGAAAACATCCCTGCGTTCCTGCCGCAGCTACGAAGAACTCCCCGCCAATGCTCAGGCGTACATCGAATTTATCGAAGTTTACAGCGGAACCGGTGTCGGTATCGTTTCCGTCGGGGAAGACCGGGCGCAGACCTTCATCAGGGTAAATCCCTGGAATTCGGAAAGCGCCGATTAAGTCATTTTTATGGTATTCAGACAGGATGAACACAGATATATGCCTGTTGTCATACATTTACTCTTTATAGAGAACTGTATACTGTGTCTTTTAGTGTTTTTCTGTGGAAGCTGTTCGGAACTTGAAGATTTACGAATAATTCAATGCTATTGAAAATGATTCCGTTTATCCGTATCTTTGAAATAGGGATGTGAATTGTCTGATTAAACACGGCCTGTTGACCGAAGCGTTGGATTACCATTTTTTGCGGAGGGCATTATATGCAGACGATTGAAGAGATAGGCCGATATACCTTTCCGGCGCTTTTCAGAAACAGCGTTACCCTTTTCTCCGACATGAAAGCCCTGTCCATGGTGAACGGGGAACCTGTCACATACGCTCAAGCGGAGCAGCGGGTCACTGATTTCTCTATCCTGCTGCGGCGGTTCGGTGTGAGCAAAGGGGACAAGGTTGCCATCCTGAGTACCAACATGCCCAATTGGGGCGTTTCCTTCTTTTCGATCGTGAACGGCGGCGCTATCGCCGTTCCCCTGCTCCCGGATTTTTCCCGGAATGAAATTGAGGCTATCCTGAAACACTCAGGTGTTTCAGGGATGATTGTTTCCGCAAAGCTCTATGAAAAAATCAGGGATCTCCCGGAGGAGCTTCTTCCGTTCATTATTAAAATAGAAGATTTTTCCACCCTTCGGAGCCCTCTCCGGGGCAATCACGCAGGGAAAGAGCCCGACGGCGTCCCCATTGAGGTTTCCGAAGAGGACACAGCTTCGATTATCTACACCTCCGGAACAACCGGCAGGCCAAAGGGAGTTGAGCTGACCCATAAAAATCTGGTTTTTACCGCCATCCAGTGCCAGACCTTTCAGCGGGTGAATAAATTCGATGTCCACCTCTCATTTCTTCCCCTCTCCCATGTATACGAATTCACCATCGGTTTTGCACTCCAGTTCCTGAACGGCAGCTGCGTCTATTATCTGGACAAGCCGCCTACGGTTACCAGCCTCCTGCCGGCGATGGTCAAAATCCGCCCCACTATAATGCTGAGCGTTCCCCTGATCATGGAAAAAATATACAAAGGGAAAATCGTACCGACCTTTACCAAAACAGCGTTCATCAAAAAGCTGTATTCCATCCGGCCTATACAGAAGCTGCTG
>JAISVD010000033.1 GCA_031271875.1 Spirochaetaceae bacterium
AAAGATTTGTCCTACGGGTCACATCTTTATGTTTGGGGCGTTAGCCGACCGTGCTAATCGGCTCAAAGCTGAGCTTATTGGCGCAACCGAGTGAAAAGGCTCATTTTGGGCCTTTTCACAGATAAGAACGAGGCAGTCAACTTTGGGCTGTCCTCGCTCCGTGTCCTGTGATATAATCAGTCGTAGACCAATTCCGCAAGGATAACCTCACGGGTGATTTCGGGGTCGCCGATTGCCATGAGCCGTTCCGTCGCCGCTTCGTCAACTTCTCGGCAAAGAGGGTAGAGACGTTCAGATAACAGGAGTTGGTTGTACAGTACGGGCTTATGCTCTTTGAGAAAGGTCTTGTGCATGAGCCCGTACTTGCCAAGCGGCGGCGCGTTCGGAGGATCGCTGAGAGTAATTGCAGGAAGCAAATAATCTCCCACGCGGACGTAATCAAGTTCCATAGGCTTGTCCTTTCTGCGGCGGTGTGCCGCTTACAGCCTTGCTCGAATCGCTACAGACGGGCGGCTGCCATGTTGTTTTAGTAGAGTTTTTTCAAACTCCCTCTACAACATAGCACTTCATGTAAGTATCATTATTAAGAGAGTAACCGCTGAGAAAAAATGAGGAAGACTTGACAAGTATCGGGAAGCATAACCGCTCACAAGTTCAATAGACACGCCCTCGCTTATTTGCCCTCACCGAGCCGCGCCCGTAGTTCCTCGATGAGCGCATCTTTATCAGCAAGAGCAGCATCCTTTTCCGCGACCACACCCTGCCACTTTTCGTCCGCTTCACGATACCCCTCACGCCTCGCGTGACCGAGCGCTGAGGCCTCATTGTGCCGGGCCCGTGAGCGCAGACGCTCAATCTCTTTGAACTCATCTGTTGCGGTTACATGACGATATGCTCCAATTGTTTCATTCATTACTAACACCTCCAATGCCTCGATTTTCGCTAAATCCTCTTCCGTTTCCGCATTAAACAGTGTGAGCCACAACTTCAATCCATCGTCTGCATCTATCACTTCCGGCAGCTTCGGTAACTCAAAATAATGCAGACTCATTTTGTCTGTCAGCGGCGTATGACGCATGACTTCAAGCGCCTGAAACTCTGAATGGAATTCCGCACAGTCGAACAGCTTGAATGCAACAATACTGATGATGATTGTGCGCGGCAGTTCGGAATACTCTTCTCCTTCATTGAGGGCGGTTGAATAGTCACGAGCCCAATAGTACAGTGAACGCTCCGGGTAGTCCCCTTCGTCTCTGACCTGAATTTCAAGGTCAACCCTTTGTCCGTCTACGGTCATATTGATGTCAAGACGGCAGAATTTGTCTCCTATGACCTCCGGCGGCATTTCAGGATTGGTTATCACAAACTCCCCGATGCTTTCAAGCATTATACCAAGCAGTTCCGCAACGAGCCGCTTCAACAAGTCGGGATATTTCACGAACACCATTTTGAATAAAATATCGTTTTTGAACGTATATTCGAGTTTTGTCACGATTCCCCCATCCACATTGAAAGTATACCACCTCTGCAGAAGGATTACAACGGAAAAATTACCCCCGAAGTATCAACAAGTATGCCGCATGAATGCAGTTGCTTATATATTCTCAATCCTGAAAAACGTATAACTTTTCCGATTATTCTTATATGAACAGATTTTCTCTCTTTTCAATTGCGCGGAAGATACTGGCTGCCGCTGTTTTTCCGGAAAACTGTGTTGTCTGCGGCGCTCCCGGTGACGGCGGCCCGGAGGGCCTCCCCCTGTGCGGGAGATGCTTTGGAAAAATACAGCGTCCCGCCCCTGTGAATGTGCGGTGCGGCATATGCGGGTGCCAGCTTATATCGGAAAAAAACCTCTGTATGGAATGCAGGAAGCGGAACCCCTATGCCCATTTAAAACGGGCATATCCTCTGTTTTCCTATCAGGGATGGGGGCGGGAGCTGCTTTCAGCATGGAAGGGCGGTGAAAAACGGAGTCTCTCCCCGCTGCTGGCGGCGATTCTTGCAGAGGCGGCGGAGGAGGTGTTTCCGGGTATCCCTATTGTTCCGGTCCCGCCCCGTCCGGGAAAGATACGCGAAAAGGGGTGGGATCAGGTGGCGGAACTTTCGGCGCTGATTGAAAAGAGGTTCCGCTATCCGGTTCTGCGTCTGCTCAGGCGTACCGGGGCGGTGCAGCAGAAACAGCTTAATCGTGAAGAACGGCTCAGTAATCTGAAAACGGCTTTCCGGTTCTGTCCGCCAAAACGGGGAAGTCCTGTTCCGGATACAGCGCTTCTTCTGGATGATGTTATTACCACAGGGGCGACCCTTGATGCGTGCGCTTCGGTCCTCGCGGAGAATGGGGTGGCGGCTGTTTACGGTATCTCATTGTTTTATGACTGAACAGTTTCCGGATATCCGCAATTTTTAGTTCCCGCTGCTTGCATAAACAGTGCAATAGGGTGTATCTTGTTTGCACCGGGGTGGCGAACTCGTCACGGTGCCGTTCAAGAGGCGCCGGTGATGTCGCCTGAGATTATACCCGCAAAAGTTCGCCGCAGCGCGGACTGAACCTGATCCGGATAATACCGGCGGAGGGAGTTATGAAGCGAAGCATTTCCGTATTCATTTTCCTTATCATTATTGCGTTTTCCCTTGCCGCAGGGGGCAGAAAAGAGTCTCCTGCAGAACGTCAGGGGGAAGTCATCATCTACACCTATGATTCCTTTGTCTCCGAGTGGGGGGCTGGTCCCGAACTTGCCCGGCTCTTTGAAGAGAAGACCGGATACCGGGTCACCATGATCTCCACCGGCGACGGAGGGCAGATTATCTCCCGGGCGGTCACGGAAAAGGCAAATCCCCGGGCGGACCTGGTCATCGGTATCGATAACACCATGGCGGCCCGGGCCGTTGAGGCCGGTATCCTTGAGCCCTATGAACCGGCGAACGCCGGTTCCATCATCGGCAGGGAACTGTATCTCGATGACGGCTGGCACCTGACCCCCTTTGACTGGAGCTATTTCGCGATCATCTGGGACAGCCTTTCGGGTATCCCCGCGCCGGAGAGCCTCGAAGACATGACAAAACCGGTCTACGAAAAAAAGTTCATCCTTATGGATCCCCGCACCAGTATCCCCGGACTGGGGTTTGTGACTTGGACAAAAGCGGTTTTCGGTGACGGGAACAGGGATTACTGGCAGAGGCTGAAACCTTCAATCCTTACAATGACTCCCGGCTGGGATACTGGTTATGGGATGTTTACCTCCGGCGAAGCGCCTCTGGTAATCAGCTACATAACGAGCCCGGCAGTCCATGTAGAGTATGACAACACAGACAGATTCAAGGCCCTGGTCTTTCCCGAAGGACATCCCGTTACAATAGAGGGAGCGGGGATACTCAAGGGAGCGAAAAATCCGGAAGGGGCGAAGGCGTTCATGGATTTTCTTATCTCCGAAGAAGCCCAGAATATCATTCCTCTGACCCAATGGATGTATCCGGTAAACCGCAGCGTCATTCTGCCGGAAAGCTACCGTGCCGCCCCTGATGCGGGAAAGATCCTTCACGCGGACCCGGATACCGCAATACAGGCCCGCAATGAGATTATGGAGCTGCTAGCCCGGTGAAAAAACGGGCGGCGCTGCGGCAGTTCATGTATCTGCTGCGGCGGCTTCCGGCGCGGGCAGCCGCAGTCTCCGGCGCGGCGGCGCTGGTTCTCGTCATTTTTTCCTTCGCCGCGCCCCTGCCGGCAGCGTTCGCGCCGCTTTTTACGGGGGGCGGCGGATGGTTCGAAGAGTTCATCCGTCTGATATCCGGCGGAAGGTTCCGGGCCGTTGTCGGGTTTACCATCGCGCAGGCTGCGGGTTCCACCTGTATCGCCCTGCTGCTGGGAATCCCCGGCGCTTTTCTCGTTGCCCGCAGGAATTTTCCGGGGAAGCGGCTGTTTTCGGCCCTTTCG
>JAISVD010000124.1 GCA_031271875.1 Spirochaetaceae bacterium
CGGCGCCACGGGAATCACCTCTACCTGAGTGAAGTGCAGCCACGGCGGAAGAGCGCCGGCGCAGTTTTCCAGCAGTATACCGATAAAGCGTTCAAGGGAACCCAGGATTGCCCGGTGGAGCATCACCGGGGTGTGGCGGGAGTTGTCCTCCCCCACATATTCAGCGTTGAGCCGCTCCTTTGAGGGGAGCTGATAATCGACCTGAAGAGTACCGCACTGCCAGAGGCGGCCCATGGCGTCGATAAGGGTAAATTCGAGTTTCGGCCCGTAGAACGCGCCCTCCCCCGGAGCAAGTTCGTAGGAGAGACCCGTCTGTTTGCAGGCATCGGCGAGGGCTGCTTCGGCGCGATCCCAGGTTGCGTCATCCCCGACGCGCACTTCGGGACGGGTGGAAAAACGGACGATGATCTTCTCCTCCCCAAAACCGAAATCGCTGTACATCCCCTTGAGGAGTTTCACGAACCGGGTGACTTCACTCTGAATCTGTTCCTCGGTACAGAAGATGTGGGCATCGTCCTGCACGAATCCCCGGACACGCATGATCCCGTGAAGCGCCCCGGAGGGTTCGTTGCGAGTGCAGGAACCGAACTCCGCCATCCGCAGAGGAATATCCCGGTAGCTCTTGAGTCCCTGTTTGAATATCTCGATGTGTCCGGGACAGTTCATCGGCTTGAGGGCGAAAATCCGTTTCTCGCTTTCGGTGATGAACATGTTTTCCCTGTATTTTGCCCAGTGGCCGGAGCGTTCCCAGAGGGACTGGGGCATCACGAAGGGGGTACGCACTTCGACGTACCCGTCGGCGTGTATCTTTTCCCGGACATACTCCTGCAGGGTGCGGTAGACGGTCCAGCCGTTGGGGTGCCAGAACGCCTGTCCGGGGTTTTCATCGTCGATGTGGAACAGATCGAGCTCCCTGCCGATAAGGCGGTGATCCCGCCGCTCCGCTTCGGCAAGCATTTCCAGGTACTCCTTGAGCTCCTGGGGCTTCTCCCAGGCGGTTCCATAAATGCGGGTAAGCATGGGGCGCTTCTCGTCCCCCCGCCAGTAGGCTCCGGCGATCCGCATCAGTTTGAAGGCCTGAGAGTTGAGCTCCTTCGTGCTTCCCACATGGGGGCCCCGGCAGAGGTCCATATAACCGTCCTGGGTATAGACCGAAATCTCGGCGTCCGCCGGGAGTTCGGTGATGAGTTCGGTTTTGAAAGGCTGGTCCGCAAAGAGGGACAGAGCTTCGGCGCGGGAAACGGCCCGGCGCTCAAAAGCGTGGTTACCCGGAATGATCCGGCGCATCTCCTTTTCGATCTCCGGAATATCCTCCTCCGTTATGGGACGGGGAAGTTCGAAATCGTAATAGAATCCGTTATCGATAGCGGGACCGATGGCGGTTTTGGCTCCAGGAAAGAGATGGAGCACGGCCTCCGCCATGACGTGGGCCATACTGTGGCGCAGAACGGCTAACGCTTCCAGTTTTTCATTTTTTTCGGCAGACATGTTACTCCCCCTGACAGCGGGCGGGAAGAGCAGCCGGAAAGCGGCGGAACCCCGTCCTGTATAAAAACGAAAAGGCTTTTCCGCTTTCCGTCTTTCATGTTTCCGCCGGATCATTCCGGCGTTTCCATGTAAGGACGAAAAACAGAAAAGCCTGAGCTTTTTGCAAAAGCTGGTTACTTTTGCAAAAAAGCTTTTAAAGAAAAATCTATTTTTTGTTGTCTATCGAAATAGATTTTTCTTTTATTACGACTTTGGTTGAAATTGCAAAACTGAGGAAGTTTTGCAATTTCCTCCCTTTATTCTTCGCGGTTCCACCTTACTTCCCGTTCCCCTGACAGGACGGGCGCTCATCTCCTCTGACGGGAGGCATCCGGCTGCGGTTGGGAACCGGTTTTGATGAATAAGTCTCGATGACTTATTCATCAAAACCTTGCCATTTTTAGTAATTCTTTTAATAAGAATTACTAAAAATGGCAATTAAAGTGAACACTGATTTATGCTCGATGCATAAATCAGTATTTTCCTATCTGTTCGGAACATCAGTTTGCAACTATACTGTCCCGCTTCCCCGCAGCTGCTCCGGAGTGGTTTTCCTCACCGTGTCCATGAGCCCGGCTTCCAGCCTCGGACGGGCCTCTCTGTTCATGGATTTGAGAAACAAAATTTCTCACGAAACCTTGGTTCCCGCGGAACAAAGTTCCGCCCGGAAGTACTTGTCTCCATCATTACATTTATTATACCATACTCCGGAACAGAGAAAAATGTCAACCTAAAAACCAAGGGATTTTGTTCATCAGGGTTAGACTCTTTTTTGAGAAATGAGAGAATCTATGCCCATCGTGTATCTTTGAACACAAATTCTTTATCGTACTGACCAAGTTTGGTCAGCGCAATAATCCAGTCAATTAATGACCAAACACCAAGACCGCCGCAGGTGATAAGTTTGAGAATGCCAAGACCAACTTGACCTCTCATGAACCTGTCTACGCCAAGTCCTCCAAAAAGAACTGTTCCGATCCATGTAAAAATATTTCCAACAGAATAAACTACACATCTTTTAGAAGGAAATATCAACGATTTGATTACTTTTAGTTGATATTTTTATCGACAATTCGGGTACCATTTTTCCGTTGTACCTCCTGCGAAGCAGGCATTCCGTGATATACTGATTCTCAGGGAGGACTCAGGATGCATATACTGGTCATCGGCGGCACAGGGGTCATAAGCACTGAAATCGTAAACCGCCTTCTAGAACTATCCCATGATGTCACTGTTTTCAACAGGGGAATACGCAAAGTCCGCTACAGAGGTAACCCCCGTGTTCTGACAGGGGACAAAAAGAACCGGGAGGAATTCTATTCAGTCCTGAAGGGACAGAGCTTTGACGCGGTGATCGATATGATATCGTACAACCCCGAAGACGCCGCCGCGACCCTCGCGGCGCTGGAAAACAGGGCGGGGCATTTCGTGTTTACATCCACCGTTGCCGTGTATAAACGCCCCTTCCGCAGCATACCGGTACCGGAGACCGCCGAGGTCTTTGACACGGACATATTTCCCTACGGTTACCATAAGGCCCGGATGGAGCAGTACCTCCGGGAGCGGATGCAGGATGGCGTACCCATAACGATAATCCGGCCCTCCCTGACCTACGGCATCGGCAGCGCCAATATCGGGGTAATGAGGAGCAATTACGGTATTGTGGAACGGATAAGGCAGAAGAAACCGCTGGTAGTGTTCGGGGACGGAACAATCCCTCAGACATTTACCTTTGCACCGGACCTGGCGAAGGCCTATGCCGGGGTGCTCGGCAGAAAAGAGTGTTTCGGCGAGACCTATCATGCGTGCAGCGATGATCAGCATATATGGGACGACCTCTATTACGCCTTTGGAAAGGTTGTCGGAGAGGAGCCCCGGCTCATCCATATCTCCACGGAAATGCTCATGGCGGCGTATCCGGAAATATTTCTCCATGTACAGCAGGAAAAAATGTACGGAGGGATATGTAACACTTCAAAGATACGCGCCGCTGTCCCCGAATTTATCTGTGAGTATACTCTGGAAAAGACTATCGAAGCGATCTGCGCCTGGTACAGCTCCGACTCCGATGCCCGAATCATCGACAGGGAAAAGGACGAACTTGAGGACAGGATTGCTCAAAAGTATTTCCGCTGTATGGATATCATGAAAGGATAGGAGCGCTCTCCGGCAGGGAAACAGGTGGGCAATGTTCGGACGGGTAGTTTTCATCTGCCCGCCGCATATTCTCTTTTTTGACAACCCCAACGGATTGCACCCTTTCCCAAAACAGTCTAAACTATACCCGTATTCATGCCGAAGATTAACTGAGGATGTTTAATGGAAGACAAAGAATTTTCAGCGGCGCTGTATCAGGCCGCTGAAGAACGTAAAAACTGGTATGACACATCGGAATTGCCTAAGCTTCGTGATGATTACAAAGGCTTCCAGGATTCGGTTTCCCGCATTTTGAACGTTTTCCTGAAAAAAAAACTGATCAATGAAGATCCGTATAAGCAAGAAAAGAAAATATCCGATATACAGGTCCCCCCGGAGACGCCCTATGCCGAAGGTGACCGGACCATGGTCATCGGAACCCGCCTTTCAGACTTTGAATCATCTCTCGATTTTCTGTACAGTTACTATAAATTCTCCGTAAACAATCTTCCGCTGGAACAAATAAAAAAACTTGTGGCGCTGAACGGCTGTTTCAACTGGGCCAATATCAGTATACTCTCCGATAAACCGAATACGAAAGGACTTGCCGAGTTACTCCAGCCCATCACCCAGGGGAGCGACACACTCTCCGTAAGCATGATAAACGACAGCATCTCCCAGATCAAGAAATGCCTTGACAGCATCACGGGGGTATTGAAAAATCTGACCGATTTCCAGAAGGAATATTATAAAATCGAAATCAGAAAGAAAATACTTTCCACCCCGGCGTTCGACAGGGCAAAGGCGGCGGAAAACCCAGGCGCCGCTGTGCAGCAGATACGAAAAATGTTCCCCGGCATCATGGGCAAAAAAAATTTCTACCCCGAGTTGATCGAGGAGATCATCCATGAGGAATTCGGCCCAAACAGCAGGGAATTGCGTACCAAACTACTTGAAAAACTCTCTGTATCCGCCGGAAAAACGGAAAAAAAAGAGCAGCAGATAGATTTGAAGGAGTTCCTCCTGGACGGCATCCGTACAATAGCGAGTACGGCCCCCCAGTATGAGCAGATACTCCCCAAGCTTGAAGAAAACAAGAATATACTCAAAAACCAGAACAGCGGGTTCATGTACAAGCTGCACATAATGCTCTGCAAGGCTTTTCATATTGAAGAAAAGGAACTGGAATACACAATTATGGTAATGGACCCGATAACCCAACTCCAGAAAAGCAAA
>JAISVD010000192.1 GCA_031271875.1 Spirochaetaceae bacterium
CCATGATCCTGCCGGTGATAAGGGTGGGAGCGTAAATCTGCACCTCCGCCCCCCTCAAGCCCCCGAGGATATCCGCGATTCCGGGATTCCCGGAGAGGTCGATACTCAGGCTCCTGAGGGTACGGATGTGCGTCTGCTCCGACGGATAGCTCACCGACGGGGAGACCGTACCGGGGTCGCGGATTACCAGCGATTTGAGCACATCATTGACGGCGCCGTAATCAAAGGGGAGCGTCAGCTCCGCATCCCCCGAAGCCGTACCGGAGTGCTCGAAAAATCCAACCCCGGATGAAAAAAGGGCTATCTTTTTCAGGACGATGCCGTTATCATCAGGGCCTGCCGCCCCGAGACTGTACGCCAGCGCCGGCAGAATAAAAAGTATGACAGCTATCTTTCTGTGAATATGGGTCATGCGATTCTCCTTATAAAGGGAAAGCCTGCCGGAATCCCCAAAACTATTCCGGCAGGCCCCTCTGTATATACCGGGCGGAAAACGTTACCGCTCCTCCCGCTCAAGCTGTACCCGCGCGGCGGAAAGCAGGGCCACCGGGACCGAATAGGGCGAACAGGAAACATACGCCAATCCCGCGTCGATACAGAAACGGATATTCTCGGACCGGGCTCCGTGTTCTCCGCAGAGACCGGTTTTGAGATTCGGGCGCACCGCCTTTCCGCGATCAGCCGCCATACCGATCAGTTCCTTCACCTGGGGAGTGAGCACCGCGAAGGGGTTTCCATCGATCAGGTCATAGAGGGTGTAGTCGGGCATAAAGGAGTTAAAATCGTCACGGGAAAGCCCCAGGGTTGTCTGGGTAAGATCGTTCGTACCAAAGGAGAAAAAGTCCGCATACCTGGCAATACCCGAAGCGCCAAGGGCCGCAGAGGGAAGCTCTATCATTGTGCCCACCTCATAGGGGATGGGTTTCACCTTCTGCTCGCTGAACACCTCAGCTACGGTATCCGCAAGACCGGGATAGCTGCCGCCCTCGATCTTCTTGCCGTATCTGATGAGCTTGAGTTCACTGGAATTCATCACCAGGGGGATCATGATCTCCGGGGATACGGTAATTTTATCTTCCTTTTTGAGCCTGCACACAGCCTCAAAGATTGCCCGGATCTGCATCCTGTATATCTCCGGATAGGAGATCGCAATACGGCAGCCCCGGTGTCCCAGCATGGGGTTGAATTCCACCAGGGCGTCGATACGGGCGAGTATGGAGCTCTTCGTGATCCCGCCGGAAGCGCCCACTTTTTTCCCTTTTCCGCCGGAGAGGAATTCCACAAAACGATCCAGCTCATCCTGATTATGGGGCAGAAATTCATGCAGCGGCGCATCCAGCAGCCGGATGGTCACCCGCTTCCCGGCCATCACTTTGAATATTTTGTAGAAATCACCGGTCTGCATCTTCTGCAGTTTTCCCAGCGCAGCAGCCCGCTCCTTTGGGGTCTCGGAGATGACCATCTGCCGGAACACATTTATCCTGTCATCGCTGAAGAACATATGCTCCGTGCGGCAGAGACCTATCCCGTCGGCTCCCAGAAGGAGGGCGGTCTCCGCGTCCCGCTGGGTGTCCGCATTGGCCCGGACGGTAAAGCCCCCGGTCAGCTTCTTGCAGATCCCGATCAGATCGAGGACCCCGGAATTCTGTGAATCCGGCTGCCGGAGTTCCCCCCGGCCCTTATATATCACCGGAGAATCCTGATAGGGAACATTCAGGGTAATGTAATCGCCCTCGCTGAATGTTATCCCCCCGAGTTTCGCTTTTCTTCCGGTAATTTTCATATCCGGCCTGACCAGAGATATCTTTCCGTACTGGCGGGCGACTACCGAGGCGTGGGCCGCGTATCCCCCTTCGCTGGACAGAACGCCGTCCGCCGCCTCTATCGCCTTGACATCCCCGGCGTATGTGGCGGGCATGACAAGGATACAGTGGGTATCCTCCTGCTTCTGCTTTGCAGCCCGGTACGCATCAAGGAGCGTCTCGGTGGAAAAATATACCCGTCCCACGGCGGCCCCCTGCGAACCGGCGATCCCTCCCTGTTCACTGGGGAATTTTTTCACGCTCACCGGATCGATAACCGGGTGCAGCACCTCACCCAGCTCCTCCGGTTTGAAGGACTGGATGAGTTCCCTGTCGGTAATTATTTTCCGTTTATACAGATCAAGGAGGAGCCGCAGCTGCGCGGCGGTACTCTTCTGTAAAATACTTCGCTGTTCGATAAACCAGAGTTTTTTGTTTTCTATGGTAAAACGTATCTGCCGTATCTCACGGAAGGAGTCCTCGATGAGACCGGCGATCTTCCGGAGTTCCTTCAGATATTTTCCATCGATACTGTTGATATCCGCACCGTCTGTGTGCACTTCATCGAATTTTTCCGGATAATAATAGCCGTCCAGTATCCTCTCGCCGGTGGCGGTGTTGCGGGTACAGAAAACCCCCAGGCAGGAATCGGCGGTGGTATTGCCGTATACCATGGGCTGAATCAGGATGGCGGTATCGTTTTCATCCTGCTCCTCAAGGGCAAACATACGGCTGACAAGGCGCATCCCTGTTTCAAGCTGGGTGACTGCGGAACTGAAGAAACCTTCAGGAAGGTAATTCCGATACCTCTTCATCAGCTCAATTCCGGGAGGAATACTATCCGCCTCCAGCAGTTCCCCGATCTCCCGGAGGCGCTCCGAGGCGGTTTTCACCTCCCTGGGAGCGCCTTCAAGCTCGGCGATACGCTGCGCCACCGAAAGGAATCCTTTCATCATGAAAAGCACCTCATGGGCGGCGAAATTCGATCCCACCTTTTTCGCGAACCCCTCAAAGGTATCCTCCGCGAGTCCGATACTGTGAAGCATCGGATAATCCGCTATGGCGAGGTTAGGAGAGATAACCAGCTTGATAAGCAGCGGGTTTTCAGGGTTTCCGAATTCGTTTCCTACTTCAAGGGCGAATTTGCCGAAAAAGGCTGAAAGGTGTTTAGCGAAGGATATCCCGCCGAGATCATTCGCGGCTGAAGCATCGATCACGACTCCTGCGAGCACGGGAAGGTCCATCTCCGCGAATTCAACGGCGCGCCGGCCCCGGATGCCGAATCCGCTCCGATCGGTCTTCTGCGACAGGGGCTCGCTGCGGCTGAAAAAATATATCTTTTTATCAAATGACATCGTCCTCTCCCCCTAGAAAAGCTTCATGATTGTACCGGGCGCGCCCTGGAGAAACGCCTCAAACCGGGGGCTCGCGCCCTGAACAAAATACCGTCTGAGCTTTGCCACATCCTGCGGATTCTCCCCTGCCACGGCGAACTGTATGCTGCTGCCGTGTTTTACCTTTCCCCATTTGAACAGGGTGTTTATGTCGGTTATGCGCTCCCCATCGTAGTAGACAAATATCTGAAGGTGCGGATATTTCCATGTATAACTGTCGATTATCCGCTTCCAGGCCTCCACATTACCGTTATGAAACAACTCATTGGTAACCGGGACTGAAACCAGCGGGGTCATCCGGCGCAGCGATGCTGTCTCGCTGGATGCGGCCGCAGCGGGCCTTTCGACAGCGGCGGCAGAGGAAACGCCGGGAGCGTCCTTGGCAAAGGCGAAGGATCCGCCGGAAGCCGAAGGTTTCCGCCCTGCGGTTTTAGCGGCCGCCGGCCTACCCTTTGCGGCGGAGGCTCTGCCCTTTCCGGTCCCGGAGGCCTTCAACGTCCCCTGTGACGCACCTTCACGGACAGCCACGGCCTTCTGCGGCGCCGGAGCCTTGAAGGGCCCTTTAAGCAGTTCCGGCGGGGCCGTTACTTTGCGGTTTTCAATAATATCCAGGCACTTTTCACAGGCCATATCACTCATGGCCCTGAAGGCCGGTGTATTTTTTGCTCCGTCTCCCAGGAAACCGCAATAGATGACCAGAAGCTCATTTTTCCTTAAATGGGAAAGAATATCGCTGTGTTCCGGGCTCTTCGGATTTATGATGATACTGCCGATATCCGGGTCGTGATAGACGAGGGTGATATCAACGGCCCTCCATCTGGCAAACTCCGCAGTGATTTCAGCGATCTTTACCGGGACTGCGGAAAGGTTACGGGAGAGCACCGAATAGTTCCACCGATCCGCCAGCAGCATCCGCGCCACGGCGCTGATCTCGTTCGAGTCAAAGGTCTTCTTCAGAATAAGCTGGTTGATCTCATCGGCGATGTTTGTGCTGTTTTCACAGAGATCAAGTATCTGTATGGTGTTTTTTATATGACGGACATTTTTATTAAACCCTTTCCGGGTAGAAAGGTTTGCAAAATTATACCCGGAATCGTTCATAATCTCCTCCTGAACAGTGGATACGTCCGGACCGGAATCCGTTCAGGCGGCAAAGAAAAAACATACCCGTTTTACTGTTCCCCGCCCCCAAAACCTTCTGTCCGCTGAACTCAGGATAGTGCCCGGACACAACGGACAGGGATTTCATCTCATGCCATGCAGTTTTCAGTATAGTAAAATCTGCTTCTCCGATCCGGTCCATAAAGGGAACATGCCCCACAAGCCGGTTGCTTATGGAGCATGTCTTCTATTCTTTTAAGGACAGCTACGGGCCTTTCGAATACAATTACGGCAGCTGCGTTTTATACTTCACGGATGCCGCTTTTTGAAGAACCCCGTCCGCCGCGCCTTGTCTTTCCGGAATCAACAACCCCTGCCTTTTTTGCGGGAGCCTTGTCGGCTTTCTTTACAGGAGTCCTTCCTGCCCTCTTCGCAGGAGCGGCTTCACGGGACACGGCATTAACCGTCTTCTCGGGCAGGGCCGAGGCTTCCGCCTCGATAGCGGAAGAGAGGCTCGCCTCATCGTTCAGCATATCAAGGTATGAGCTGCCCGGAGCGGCCATGACCTCGGTACTTTCGTTTTCGGAGGAGAAGGACTGTGTAAGGTCCGCGCGGACGGTGGAGCGGCGGCGGCTGAATGACGCAAACGCCGCATCCTGGAAGCCCTTTGATACGCCGTGCAGGAATTCGTTAAGCACATTTGCCATACCGTCAAGGGTGGCCTTCTTACGCTTGATAGAGGTGATATCCACATCAAGGAGCAGTCCGGGCTGAATATGGAAGGGATTGATCATGTAATCAAACTTGTTGAATTCCTTCTCGAGGAAATCAAGGCGCTCCTCCATGACACGGCGCTCGATAGGATACTGGTAGTCGTACATGTTCTTGAGCCGATCCCGCATAAGGATGAGCTTACTGCGTATCTTATCCTTCTCGTACAGGTAGGTGCGGTTCATCTTTTCCACATCGGTTTCGGGAACTTTTATGAAGGAAACCTCATCCCATACCTTGGCGGTGTCTTCGTATACAGGATCGCCGGATTTTGACTTGTAGCGCCGCACGATCTTGCGCTTGTACAGCTTTGCCAGGTCCTCAAAATCCGCGATGCGGGTAAACAGCTTGTTATCGTCATACTTTGTGTGAAGCACGTCCCAAAGGTGTTCGACTTCGGTTTCAAAGCTGGCCAGCTGTATCTGGTAAGCGTTGCGCTCCGCCAGGAGCTGGGCGTTGTCGTAATATTTCAGCTTGATCTGATAGCGCTCATCCGGGAGGTTGGCGACATCGGTGTCCTCATACTCCCGGAGGATGAGCTCACGGGCGTTCTTGAGGTTTTCAATATACTGATATCCCATCTTTGAGGTGTCCAGAATTGACGTAAGAGAGTTGACGGCGGTATTGAATCCGCGGTTTCTGATATTCTCCATGTCAATGATCTTCTTGAGGTTCTCCCGGATGTTGAGCTGGTCGAACGATGCAGGATCAATCTCCGCCCGGAGGTCGCTGATCCTGTCCATCAGGTCCTTGGCAACATAATTGTAGCGTTTTGCCTTGGGGCTTTCCGCGTCGTCATCGGTATAAGTTTTGACCTTTTCCATCTTGTTGAAGATGAGTTCCGCATCGGAGAACTCCTCAAGGCCCTGATCTATCCGGTCATCCTTGAGTTTCTCGATCTCCTTGTCGATATGGTCGGTGATATTCTTTGCTATGAGGTCCTTGATAAGATACTCGACCGTTGCCTGGTAGTGGAAAATCGGACTTATAAGTTCGGAATCAAGAATATTGATGGACAGCTTCACATCGGAAACTGTGCCGGGTTTATAGAGGTTATCCTTGAACGCGCATTTTACCACGGAATAAGCGTTTTCGCCCCGGACAAAGGCGCCGACGTCCGCTTTCTGGCGGAGGATCGAGTTTGTAAGGGTTTCCAGCTCGTTTACACCCCGCTGGATATGGCCCTGGAGATGGCCGTACATGTTGACCATCGATTTTTCAATCTCACCGGTGTTGAATTTATCGGCCCCGCCCACGGAATCGAGCAGATCCGCGATCTCCTTGGGGGTATAGCGGTTGAGAACCTTCATCTCCTCTTTGTCGATGAAATTTCTGACCTTTTTTACCATCTCATCTTCACTGGTTACCATGTACCGGTTGAACATGTTCTGGTAGTTCTGGTTAAAATAGTTATATAACTTTTCTTTTAAACCGCCCATTACATCGAGACGCTCAAGCACTTCCTTAGGCAGCCTGGCATTCATATGATGAAGGACCTTGTTCGTCTCCTCTTCCAAAAGCTGGTTTACTTCAGTCTGCTGGTCCCTGTAATCCTGCGCCAGAGAGTTGCGGGATCCGACCGCGCTGGGTTTTTCCGGATGAAATACATTTGGACTTTTAGGTAAATCTATACTCGCCATTACATTCTCCTTACCGCATAAATACTGTTATCGGTCTCTCCGTTAACTGGAAACGGTCCGGGAAAGTACAGTCCAGAGGCCGCGGCTCCAGTCGGAATAGCTGTTTCTGCTAACATTCTATAATACACATTATAAGCATCCTTCAATTAATGTAAAGCACTTTTTTTTCCACTTTTTTCACCTTCCGACAAAAAACGTATTTTTATGATATACTTATTATGATATAAGTAACACCTGACTTGATACCGTTGTTTTACTGATATCATATAAGGGAAGTAAAATGAACACTGAATTATGCTTGATACATAATTCAGTGTTTCCATAACACTAGTTTTGGAGTGAATTCCGTATGACCTTCAGAAAATATGCATATAAAACGGCATTCTTTCTCCTGCTTTTCCAGCTTTCAGTCCTCTGGTCCGAACGCATTGAAGCCGTTGACCTGTATATCGCGGTTGACAACTCCCTTTCAATCGAGGAGGAGGGTCTGCCTGTTTCCCTGCAGAAATGGCTTAGCGGAGAGCTGACGGAGCTGCTGATCCCGGGAGACACGGTACGGCTGTACTCCTTTTACAGCCAGAACGATTTTGTCCTCTCCGTCACCATCAGAGACGGAGAATCCCTCAAACTGCTCCGGGAAGCAGCGGAAAAGATGACCTTCGACAGGAACTATACCGATATAGGTAATGCGATAAATTCCATGCGATATGACGTACAGCGACTGAATAACGGCGGCAGAAGGCCCATACTGTTTGTACTCACCGATCTTATTCAGGAGGCGCCGCCGGGATCGCGGTACGAGGGGCTGAACAGAACCTTTGTGGAGGATTTTCTCTCCGATGCCCGCAGGTCGGGACAGGGCGGATGGTATGTTGTGACCGTGGCATCCGTTGCATACGACGGAACGGTAGCTGAACAGAGCAGAAAACTGTATAATATGATTACCAGCGGAGCCCCCCGCCGTATACCGGATGATCCGGTTCAGGGGAGGACACAGGAGCGCAGGCCGTTTTTATAAAGCAGAGCTTTTTCACCCCTTCATATCCTGAAAAAATACGGGAAGGCAGAAAAAAATGAAACGTTTTACAGCGATACTGTTTATTATCCTCGCCGCAGGCCTCATCTGGGCGGGGTTCAACAGGGATCGTTTTATCAGAACCGCCGATACGCGCCAATATAATACAAAACTGGTCATACCCGTTTCTCCGGGCGGGGCCGAACAGGAGGAGACCGGAGAAAACCGGCCCGCCCGGGAGGAACCCCAGTTTATCTCCTTCATGCCCCTTGAAGCTGGGGAAACCCTGATTCAGGCTATCACAACGGATTTTAACGGGGACGGCATGGAGGACCAGATCAACATAGTCAAAAAGGGAAACAGACAGTCCCTGTATCTGGCGGTGGTGCTGTACAACAGCCGGACAAACGGGTTTTACCGGGCAACCCAGGTCGATACAGGTATATCCGAGGCGGGAACCTTTTCGGTGAGCGTTTCGGATGTGACCGGAGAGGGGATAAATTCGATTGTCTATACCGGGATCGCGGCGACAGGCGAAACAGTTCTTACCATTCTGTCCCCCTCATGGGGACAGAGCGACAACCTCTCCCTCAAGACCATCGCGAATCTCAGGGCCGACGGTACTATTTTTATTGAAGAAACCTACAGGTCCGATGCCTATTCGATAGGACTGACCAGGGGGGAAAGTTTTCCTATATGGGTATATACGACTGACCCCGATTCCCCGCCCCAGACCCTCGACCAGGTGCTGGTGGGCAAGGCGGACCGGATCCGCCCGGGGGAGGTCAAGGCGGT
>JAISVD010000200.1 GCA_031271875.1 Spirochaetaceae bacterium
CCATGCTGCGGCGGGGTTTCCCGCGCGAATGGCTGCCCGCGCAAATATCGATGCTGTTTCAGGCGGAATGAGAAACGGACTGCTTCTCCGGAACGGATTTGTTGGGGGAGACAACTTCGCCGCGGCGATTGAACTGGAGAGGCTTTACTTCCGGGTGAACAGCGACTGGTTCGATATCGATACCGGACTGATGCGCCTCGCCTTCGGCTACGGACAGGCCTGGGGGCCTTCGGATTTTCTGAACCCCCGCAACCAGCTTCTTCCCGATGCAAGACCCCGGGGAGTGCTGGGAAGTTCGATCTTTCTCTATCCCTCGGATACCGCGAAGGTTACTGCCTTTGCGGTCACTCCGAAAAATCCGCTTGAAATCGACGGCTCAGGGTTTCTTTTCGGAGCATCCGGGGAGATTCATCTGGACTGGGGAAGCGGGCAGCTTCTGTATTCATATGAAACACCGACGGCTGATTCGGCCTATGGGGTTCACCGGGGAGGACTTTCGCTGAAGGCCGATATCGAGCTGGGTTTTGCGGCTGACCTGTTGTATACCTATAACCATGAGGAACGCACGGGCATTTCCGCAAGCCATGGGCTTGCGGCAGGACTTGCGGCAAGCGCGGGGTTTGACTACTCCTTTTACGACGGAAAAGTGTATCTCCTTGGAGAGTACCTGTACTGCGGTTCCGATTCGGATACCGCCGCAGCGAACGATTTCAAAAAGAACCATTATCTGTATGGAATAGTGACCTACCTCTTTACCGATTATACGTCCATGAGTATCTCCTGCGTCGCCGGGTTTGAAACAGTTTCATTTGTACCGGCGCTGTCCCTTGAGCACGACCTGTTTCAGGGGCTTACCCTGAGCGCAAGCGGACAGGCGCAGCTTGACCGGGATCTGTTTACGGGGAACGGTAAAACCGGAGAGTTCGGCCCTGAAAAAACCGGGAGCTATTTTACGTTTACGCTGAAAACACGGCTCAGGTTTTAGAGTGTGTTCAATTTTTTTTACCTATTGACAATAAAATGAATTACACATATAAGTACTCTGCGCTGAGGAAATTGCAAAAGTAACCGATTTTGCAATTTCCTCAGCTGTTTAAAAAGCTACAGATATCATACGGACATCCGGCCTATCTCATCAAACATCCTGAGTATAAAATTTTCAATGTTATGCATGAATAGAGAAACCCTTACCGCCAGAACGTTTTCAGTGGCCTGTTCATTATCCTTAATATAGGGGTGCATAATCTTTTCCAGAATCTCTGTCATCTGAATCACCCACATTGCTGGAGTTTCACCTTTATTATACATATCTATATTAAATACAGGCTGTCTCAACAGCATAATAAAATTACTCAACTGATACTTTGCAAAATCCTCAGGAGATACAGTCTTATCATAAAGGATGGTATTTTCAACTTCATCCACATTATCTGTAATATACCGGCAAATATCTCTGGCATACTTATCATGGATGATGTCTAAACTGTCACACATATGCCTCCTTTCATACACAATGATAACCGGCATACCTTTAGGGAAACGCTGATTTATGCATCGAACAGAAATCAGCGTTCTCTTTATGCAATCACCATTTTGCAGTAATTCATTCTGATTAAAAGAATTACGAATCGCCAGACTTGCCCGTATCGAGACTTATTCAGCAATTCTTAGTCATTATACCACTTTTCTGCCGAATCAGCTACTTTTAAAAAGGAAATTTCCATGTAATTCCTTGGTGTTTGAATTTGTACCAAAAGGCTTATGTGTTTTATTACTCTATAGGTCACAGTTTTTTTCAGCGACTCACGTTTCAAAATTTGGGGGGGATTTAAGTGGAATTTTGCGGTTTCACTACAAAAACCGGTAAAACTTTCACTTGCCGTAACGGGGATATTGATTCAACAAATAAGATAAGGCTTGACATTTTTATATAAATGAATGATTATACGAGTATATCATTTGAATAGTTGTTCAAATGATATACTGTTTTCCGTATGATCCTGAGAATCAGTGAGGTACTTATGCAGAATGAAAACGATTCCATAAACGACGAGAATATCTCCTGTTCGGTCACGATTATTCATCAGGACGCAGTAAAACGGGTGTCCGCTTCGATGCCCGGAGAGGAGATGCTCTATGATCTTGCGGACCTGTTCAAAACCATCGGGGATTCCACGAGGATACGGATCATTTCCGCACTGCTGAAGGAGCAGCTCTGTGTGTGCGATATCGCTGCGGTCCTGGGGATGAGCGTCTCCGCTGTTTCCCACCAGCTGCGCATACTCAAGCAGGCGAAACTGGTGCGTTCCCGGAGGGAGGGGAAAACCGTCTATTATTCACTCGATGATGAGCATGTAGGTATCCTGTTTGATACCGGACTGGTTCATATCGGGGAGATGAGAAGATATGGTGATTGTACATCCATATGCGGGACAAGTTACACTTGACTTTTGATAAGAGGATATAATGAAAAAATTCGATAACGGATATGTTCATAAAGGGACAGAGCTTGAAAACGGTGCTTCGGAATACTGCGAATATCCCTCCGCTTCATTTTCCGTAACAGGGAGCGGTAAAAACACCGACGCGGAGAAAGCCGGGGTCAGGAAAATACTCACCCGTTTCGCTGTTTCTGCGGTATTTTTTGCTCTGGGAATAGCGGCGGGATTCATCGTCCCCGGGATTCCGGCGTCAGGCCCCGCTGACCGTCTTGTTCCGTTCATATCGGACTTCCTGTTTATCATAAGCTGGGGTATCGCCGGATATCAGGTGTTTATCTCCGCTGTCAGGAATATATTCAGGGGCGATTTTTTTGATGAGAATTTTCTCATGACCGTTGCGACGGTGGGCGCCTTTCTGATCGGGGAGTTCCCCGAGGGCGCGGCGGTGATGCTCTTTTTCAATCTGGGAGAACTGTTTCAGGAGTACGCGGTTTCCCGCTCCCGCCGTTCGATTACCGGCCTTGTCGATATACGGCCTGAATTCGCCCGGGTACTCAGGAACGGTTCGGAGATAACGGTGAACCCTGAGGAGGTTGTTCCCGGGGAAACCGTTATTGTCCGGCCCGGAGAGCGGGTTCCTCTCGATGGGACCGTTACCGAAGGGGCTTCCACCTTTGATACCGCGTCCCTGACAGGGGAGAGTATTCCCCGTGACGCAGTCTCAGGAGAGGAGGCGCTTTCG
>JAISVD010000215.1 GCA_031271875.1 Spirochaetaceae bacterium
TGCAACTCAGCGTTTCGGTTCTTTGCCCATAGTAGCCAACTCCCTGAAATACCCGGAGGTATCGAAATCCTAGAAATCGAGAAGATAATCACAGAAGGACTGTTGTACTGTACAGAGAATATCCGGCACCCCGTCCCTGAGACAGGTCTGTGCGATGGATTCCGCTTCCGGTTTACTTGAAGTTCCGGTGCTTCTGCGGGTAGAAAGCTTTCCTGTTTCAGGATTGGTAAAGGTCACATACCACGGGCCGCCGACTTTCCGCTGATGCAAATAAAAAAGGCGCATATTCACTCCTTTGGTACACATTTAGTACACTGGAGGAAAACACGCCTTTTATGCTGGTAGTGTGGCGAAACAAGTTTCGCACCGTTTCGTTCTTATATCTCGTTGTACAACAACTTGCGTTTGAGCCATGAAGGGTTCGAACCTTCGACCCGCAGAATATGAGAAAGAGGCCGAACCAGAATATCGGCGGAAAAATTCCCGCCAGCCCCATCGTCCCCGCTGACCCCGTCGTTCCCCTCTTAACAGCTTCCCACGCAGCAAAAAAGAAGACGGATATCCGTGGTTCACCATCGCCGCAACAGTATTACCGGAATTTATCCATACTTCGGAAGAGGAAGTTACGGCAATGGTTAATCTCTGAAACGGTTGGCAGGTTCTTATTCGAGGATAACTGTTACTGTCCCAGAAGCGTCAACATAAACTGCGTATATCCGCCCCACCTGCGGATTACGCAGATGTATTGTGTTCATTTTTATCTGCGGCGGGGAGAGATTGAACTCCAGAACCGTTTTCACATGACGGAATAGTACCCTGAATGCATCCCTTTGCTGTTCATCCAGCGCCGAAGAGTCATATATTCCGGGCATATCCTCCCTGTCATATCTGGGAAGACAGTCGGTCCCGTACCGGTGACTGATCTCGTTGGTATAAATCTTATAGGGAAAAACAATATGGACATCCCCGAATTCGGCGACAATGAACTCCAGAAACAACTCCCAGCCGTTCCAGGATCGTTCGATAATCCCCGCCTCCTTTCCGTCCCTGTCATAAAACCAGAACCGGGCGCTTATGGTCGAATCACTGGTACCATATACCGTAAAACGCATAATGATTCCGGACACATCTTCCGCTATGTATTTCGCCCCTAAAACCGCCCTGTGGCTCTGAAGGAGCAGGGCGCAGGAAAATCCCAGCCAGACTGCAAGAATAACCGCAGGCAGGGCGGCGAGAACAATCCCGGGGGTAAACAGCCGCCGGTATTTCATAGATCGAATTCCTGCTGTACCGCACCCTTCTCTGCTGCTGAGGAAACCTCCTCACCGGCAGCGGAAGGGATTCCGGTTTTCGTAAAAGCGATAAACTGCTCCTCACTGATGATCGGAATCAGCAGTTCATGGGCTTTTTTGTTTTTCGATGATCCGGAACCGGGAGTATTTGTAACAAGATACGAAAGCCCCTTTACTACCGAAGATTTCGTCGTTCCCCCGAGGCTTTTCACCAGCGCCTCGGCATCGTTCCGCTTCATTGTAATCAGCTCTCCGGTAAAACAGAAGGAGAATCCCCTGAATATCCCTCCGGTTTCCGGCGGTTTTATGCTGATAACCCCGTCCCGGACAAGCCGTTCCATCTCCTCCCGGTTCTCGGCGAGCCCGGCGGCAAGTATCTTCGCGGTGATGTCCCCGAATCCGTTTACAGCGGATATATCATCCGCATCGGCGGCAAGGAGCTCTTCAAGGGTATCGAACCCCGCCGAGGTCAGCTTCTCCATCAGGGTCTCTCCGATCCCCTCTATATCGAAACCGGCCACAAACGCGGCCAGGGAGATAGTCCTCCTGCTCCGGATGGAGCGGTACACCTTTTCCGCGCTTTTTTCCCCCATCCGGTCCAGAACAGAAAGTTCCTCCGGCTTCAGGGTATATATATCCGATACCGACCTGAGCCGCCCGGAGTCAAAAAGCCGTTTGATCAGGTTGATTCCAAAGTCCCGTATATCCAGCACATCAACCCATTTCTCAAGCCGGTGGTGTATCCGTTTGGGACACGCAGGGTTTGGGCAGAACAGCCTGGTCCCCTCATCGGTCAGCACTGTTCCGCAGGTTTCGCAGACCGTGGGCTGTTCAATATCAACCGTACCGGGAGGATTTTCCACAAGGGCTTCAATCTTGGGGATGATCTCTCCCCGTTTTGTGACCACCACGCGGCTGCCGATTTTCAGGTTCATGGAGCAGATCATATTCGGGTTGTTCAGGTTTGCCCGCTGGACGGTTGTTCCCGCAAGCTGTACCGGATCTATGGCAGCAATCGGGGTGTAGGTCGCCCAGGACTCGCTCCACTCGACCCTTCTCAGAACCGTGATCGCCTCTTCAAGGCTGAACTTGAAGGCTATCTGTTTTTCAGGACGGGCCCGGAGCATATCTTCGGGGTCTATCTCCCGGCCCTTTATCACAAGCCCATCGATATCGTAATCCAGGGAATCCCGGATATCCATGACATGGGCCCGATAATCCACCACCGCATCGGCGCCCTTGCATATTTCAAGGGGTACCGTATTGAACCCCTGTTCCGAAAGCCAGCGGAGCTTCTCCTCCTCATCGGTAAAGGGAAGTTCACCGCCGCCGAAAAACGCATCGTAGCAGATCACCATGAGGTATTCGCTGCCGGCGCCGTCCTTCCGCTTCATAAGACCGTTGGCTGCGTTGCGGCAGTTCGCCTTGTCGGGGAAATATTCATGGTGGACAGCGTGGGTCATGATGACCTCACCCCGGACGCCCCCTGTGAGCGGCGGCGGAGGCGGAGCCGTGACAGTTTCACCGCCGCTTTTGAACCGCTGGACAACGCCCTGCATTTTCATGGCGTTGCGGGTTATATCGTCCCCGACGACACCGTCTCCGCGGGTCACGGCCCGTGTAAAAACGCCGTTTTCATACTGGAGTTCCAGGCTGGCGCCGTCCAGCTTGTACTCAACGAGGAATTCATCAAACTGCTGCTTTGCCGCCCACGCCGCAAAGGACTCCGGGTCGGCAGCCTTATCCTGGCTGCCCATCGGAATGAGATGAGCGGCTTTGGTAAACCCCTCGGAACTGTCTGCGCCGATCTTTTTCAGAATAGGATTATCCGGGTCCAGTGAAAACAGTTCATCCCAGAGTGCGTCGAATTCAGCATATGTACTTTCAGCTTCACCATTATAATAGGAAGTCTGATAGCGCTGGATGGCCTGTTCCAGTTCACTTATC
>JAISVD010000229.1 GCA_031271875.1 Spirochaetaceae bacterium
GGCTCCCGGAATGCGTTTCTCCGCTCCCGTTTACTTCGATGACGAAGTAAATATGTTCCTTGCCGAAGGTGTAAAGCTGAAAGACCGTGATTTAAAGGTAATGGCGGACTGGCAGGTTCCCTATGTTGTGACTGACGGACACCTTTTGGATAACGGCGAAAGCGTTCCCGAAAACAGGGCGCTTGAGGATATATCGGGAAACGAAACGGGGATACCGCCGGATGTTACGGTTTCTCCAGCGCCTGAGGAATTGCTGGTAATACCTGCGGTCTCTTCAAACAGCGCCCTCTATCGGCGTTACGTGGCCCTGATCGAGGATATCGGTGTTTTTTTCAGTAATATCCATGAGGGGATTCCCTTATCCGCGGCGGATGTAGATATGGCCGCAGTTGAAACAGCCGCGCTCATAGCGGAAGACCGGGTAGAGATGATGGGGTTCCTCCTTGGGGGCAACATATCCGGCAATGAGTACGCCAAAAGTTCCGTCAATACAGCCGTTCTGTCTGTTGTCATAGCCGAACGGCTGGGGTATGTTCATCGGCGCGTAATGAAGCTCATAACCGGAGCGCTGCTCCACGATATCGGCATGATGTGTATACCGGATAGTATCAGGAACAAGGAAGGACAGCTCTCCGATGACGAGATGAAGCTTATGAAGACGCATCCGCTTCAGGGATACCGTATCACCGTTAACCAGCTTACTTATTCCGCCGAAATCGGACATATAGTGCTCCAGCACCATGAGCGGTGGAACGGTAAGGGGTATCCCGACGGCAGAGAGGGAAAGCAGATCGATATGGGGGCCCGGATAGTCTCCGTTGCCGACGCATTCGAGGCGATGGTTTCGCGTAAAGCCTGGCGTGATTCGATACTCGGTTACCATGCGATGAAAAACCTTCTGAACGACAACTCCCGCCGTTTCGACCCTGATGTGCTCAAGGCTTTCATTCAGGGAGTGGGAATATATCCGATAGGGTCTATGGTGCTGCTGAACAACGGCGCGGTGTGCCGGGTTATTGAAAGCAATTACGAAACTCCGCTGCGGCCCCGGCTTCAGATACTTGTCGGCGGCGATGAAAGTACATATCCCGGCGCTGCCGGGCCGTTTCTTGATCTGATGGAAAATAAGAGCCTCTTTATCACCCGTGTTCTTGACCCCAAGGAATTTGAAGGGCATAATGGGGGTTAAGGCTGACTATCCGTGCCATCTTACCGGCAGGGAGGGTGAAAGCTGTGCCGCGGAATATCTTGAAAAGCTGGGATACGAGGTGCTTTTCCGGAACTGGCGGAAAAGGGGAGGGGAGATCGATATTATTGCCCTGAACAATGAGACCTTGGTGTTTGCCGAAGTCAAGACATGGCCTCATGGAAAATTCGAGGACCTTGAACGGGTTATGGGGTATGTGAAACGCAAAAGAATTATGGAAACGGCTAAATGTTTTCTGTACATGTATCGACAATATAAAAGCAGTTACATCCGCTTTGATGTTCTGCTTGTCGATTTTTCCTGTTTCCGGGAAAGTACCAGTGCCGCCGGAGGGCGGGTACACCATATAATTAATGCATTTTCGGAGTAACCATGATTTCTGCAGAAAAGCCTATACCCACATTAATTCTCCCCCGTTCCGGGACCGATTCACCGCTGGTAAGCGAAATGCAGGCAAAGATACTCGATGATTCATATATTCAGGGCGCAATTTTCAGGATTGCCCTTGTCCTGAGCAACAGACTTGTAGAAATTAAGGATGGTTTCCATGAACGATAAAAGTGAATCCAGAGGCGGAAGGCGGCATCGGGGACGGCACCGCAGTTCCGGACAGAATACTGGCAGTCAGAATAACAGCAGCCACCTTAAAGAAGAGGTGAGACAGCAGGCAAAACAACCCCGCCGTCAGAATACGCAGGAACGTTCCCGCAGTGAGGTGCGTCTGCCCGGAGGGCTGCCCGAGTACAGTTCGGAACAGGCAAGACCCTCCGGACGGGGCAGCCGCAGGAATGATGCTACTCCGATACATTCAAGAAAAATAGAGCCCTCAATCTGTGTCCGCTGCGGACAGCCGATACAGGATATGGCCGCAGCCATAGCGGACAAGAGTACCGGTGTTCCTGTTCATTTTGACTGCATTATTGAATTCCTCCAGAAATCGGAGGAGCTGAATCCCGGAGAAAAAATAATATACATCGGCCAGGGACGTTTTGCCGTTATTTTTCTGGAAAATCCTCATGATACGAGAAAATTCAAAATTATCCGTATCATCGAATGGGAAGAGAAGGATAAAAAGCAGGCTTGGCGTACGGAAATATCCGGATTTTTTACACAAATACAGTAGGAACGGCGAATGGATTATTCTGTGAAAAAGACAGACGGAGTTTCGATTCTCAGCGGCGCTTCTTCCGGAGAGGCCCAACGGCGCGCTGAGTTTTTTTCCCGGTTCAGGGAGTGCCCTATCCCGGATAATGAACTCCTGAGCAATATGGGGCTTTTTATCAAAAGGCATGATCTGAGCCGTCTGCTGTTCATGCATGAGCTGTATAAACAGATTATTGATGTTCATGGCATTGTCTGCGAGTTCGGTGTCCGCTGGGGGCAGAATATGGCCCTTTTTCAGTCCTTCCGGGGGATGTATGAGCCCTTCAACTACAACAGAAAAATTGTCGGTTTTGATACATTTGAAGGGTTTCCTGCTGTATCGGAAAAGGACGGGAATTCGCCCATAGCACAGGAGGGCGCTTTTTCGGTGACGGAGAACTATTACGGGTATCTTGACAGTGTTCTTGCCTATCACGAATCGGAAAGCCCCATCGGGCATATAAAAAAATACGAGCTCATAAAGGGTGATGCCTCAAAGACCTTCCCCGCATACCTGAAACAAAACCCGGAAACAATCGTCGCCTTTGCCTATTTTGACTTTGACATCTATCAGCCTACCAGGGACTGCCTTGAACTGCTGCTTCCGCGCCTCACAAAGGGCAGCGTTGTCGGGTTTGATGAACTCAACTTCCACCCCTTTCCGGGAGAAACCCTCGCTATGATGGAAGTAATCGGTTTGGGCAAGTACCGGATCCGCCGCAATCCCCAGAACCCGAATCTTTCATGGATAGTCATAGAGTAACAGGAACTGTGGGGGAAAGAGGCCGGGAGGCAGGAGCCTGATTATAAGCGCAAGCAGACGGACGGATATTCCCGCATATTATTCAGATTGGATGTTGAATAGAATAAAAGACAGATATGTGTATGTCCGGAATCCGATGAATATTCACCAAATCAGTAAAATAAATCTTGATCCGGATGTGGTTGATTGTATCGTATTCTGGAGTAAAAATCCAAAACCCATGCTTGACATACTTCACCTTATGAAAGAGTATACCTATTACTTCCAGTTTACCTTCAATCCCTATGATACTGATATAGAAACAATGCTGCCTCCCAAAAAGGAAATAATCGAAACTTTTCAAAAGTTGTCCGATAAGATTGGCCCGCAAAAAATTATCTGGAGATATGATCCTGTTCTGTTAAATAACAAATACACACCTTTATATCATGTTGATACATTTGGTGAATATGCTTATACCTTGAAAGGTTATACCAAAAAGGTGACTTTCAGTTTTATCGATTTTTACAAAAAAATTACCGGGAATATCAAACCCCTCGGTATTGTAGAGGTAACCAACGAAGAAAAGATTATGATTGCCGAGAAATTTTCACAAATAGCAAAAGAAAACAGTTTGCTTATTTGTACCTGTGCGGAGGATATTGATCTTTCACAATACGATATCACCCATGCCCGATGTATCGATGACAGATTGATTGCAGAAATATCGGGATGCGATTTTGTTATAGGGAAAGATAAAAACCAGCGGCTTGAATGCGGCTGTGTTGGAAGCATCGACATTGGTGAATACAACTCTTGCCGTAACGGTTGTATTTATTGTTATGCCAACGATAAGCATGATACTGTTAAAACTCATATAAAAAAGCATGATCCATTGTCCCCCTTACTGATTGGAGATATACAGGCCCAGGATCGGGTTAATGACAGAAAAGTATCGAGTAATAAAGTAGTTCAAAAGGAATTGAGCTTGTTCTAAAACCCGGTTGGGTTCGGATTG
>JAISVD010000101.1 GCA_031271875.1 Spirochaetaceae bacterium
CGAGGCGTTGACATCGCTTCCGCTGAATCCGAAGCCTCCGGAGAGATAGGTGTACCCGAAGCCAATAGACAGGTTCGGTTTTATCACATCCTGCTGGAGGATCGGGAAACGGATATCCCCGCCCACCATGTTGTATTTGTAGCTGATCTCTGCGCCAAAAAGATTGGAAAGATCGAGAATAGCGAATTTCACCCCCAGATCAAAGGGGATGAATAAACCACCAATACGGGCCTCAACACCCATTGCCGGAAACACGAATTCATTGTCCTTTCCGGGAAGAGACACCGATGATATTCCCAGCTCTTTGAGCGCCTTGTTGACGCCTGTGGTATCCGCCTTTGTCGCCCCTAAGGATGCGCCCACGCCGAAATGGGGCGGCATTGATGGAATCAACTTGCCGATATAGCCGTCCGACCATGTTCCTGACAGTACGGCGTTGTCCGGTGCAGTTTCGGCCAGATCCCCGATAAATTCGTCAAAACCAGCCCTGATTTTATCCGCACTACTATCAAGGGCAAATATCGAACCGGTGAGAACTGCGAATATAGTTAACAGCGAGATATAGTTCTTCATAAAAAACCTCCTATAGTCTTTTTCCATCTATAAAAACAGTATATCACCGGAAAAAATCATTTTCCTGAAAGACAATTCCAAAATCGGGAAAGTTTTACAATTGCAGTCATAAATAAAAAATCTCAAAATGCTTGACATTTTTTCCTGTAAAAGGTATAAACAATAACACAATGCCGCTGTAGCTCAGTCGGTAGAGCAATGGACTGAAAATCCATGTGTCGACAGTTCGATTCTGTCCGGCGGCATAGGCCATTCTGAACAGAGTGGCTTTATTTTTTTTCTGATAACTACTATATTTATAATGATGAAATGGCTTATTGTTAATTCACCTATTGAATCACGCATCAGTAACGATATCATGTCGTTCCTTGTTTCACATCAAATCGACACTATGCGGTTTGAGTGCAGCGGAGAACAGAGCGGTTGCATAAATGATATATATGGGACACTTCAGGAGATTACCCATATAATTCTGCTGCTCAACGAAGCGGCGGAGTATCAGAGTGTTATTCAGTATATTTCGGGATATACCGCCGGAAGGGATATCCCGCTGTACATTGTCGGGAAGACCGGCGCTTCGGTCCCGTGGAACCTGCAATGCGCGGTGATATGCCCCGATCCGGAGGTGCTCAAGGAGAAGCTGGAAAATAATTTTGATTATTTTCTGGCTGTTGACGAGCAGCGGCGGGCGCATAAAAAACTCTATGATCAGGGAATACCTCTGACCTCGGACTGCTTGGCGTCATTTGTCACCGCGGGAGACATTGATACGGCTTCCATGTTCCTTACGGCGGGGATAAGTGTCAATGCCCGTGATTCCGATGGGACTCCGATGCTCTGTGTCGCGGCCCGGGCGGAGCAGACCGACATGATCAATCTGTTTATCACCAAGGGGGCTGATATCGATGCAGTTTCCTCCGACCGGGGATATTCGGCCGTCATGGACGCTGTGTGGAAAAGCCGCTACGAAATGGTAAAAATACTTGTCGATGCGGGGGCGAATCTCAATTTCGTCAGCCGTGACGGGCAGACAGCGCTGGTGCTCGCTGTCGGCGCCGGAAATGAACCTATCTGTGAACTTCTTTCTACCCACGGGGCCGATGTCAATATGAAGGACCGTATGGGCATGTCAGCGCTGGATTACGCGAAGCTCTTTAAAAAAGAGAATCTTGTATCGCTTTTCACTGCTGCAAAAGGATGATACACTATGCGGTATGAAAACGCTGGTGTTTACAGGCGGAGGTACCGGGGGACACATATATCCCGGACTCGCCGTTATTGATGAATTACAAAAAATAAGCACCTATTCCGTTGTCTGGCTGGGAGCCTCCTCCGGTGTGGACCGGAAAATTGTTGAAGACCATGGGGTTCCCTTTATCGGGGTTCCTTCGGGCAAGCTGCGCCGGTATGTTTCCTTTCAGAACATCTTCGATGTGTTCAAAATACTGGGCGGTTTTATTGCTTCCGTATATCATCTGTCCAGGCTTAAACCTGCGGCTGTTTTTTCGAAGGGCGGTTTTGTCAGTGTTCCCCCCTGTTTTGCGGCGCGTTGCTTGGGGATCCCCGTTTATACCCATGAGTGTGACTTTTCTCCCGGGCTTGCCACGCGGCTGAATTCGCGTATCGCCGCACATATTTTTGTTTCTTACCGGGAAACCGCTGATCGCCTCCTGAAACAGGTCCGCTGTCCGGTTACCGTAAGCGGAAATCCCGTGCGTCCGGTTTTCTACGGGGGCGATCCGGAAGCGGGCAGAGAATTTCTCGGTCTGCGGAAGAGCACTGTCCCCGGTGCGGGAGATGAGCCGCCGGTGCTGCTGGCGCTCGGCGGAAGCCTCGGGGCGCGGCAGATAAACGCTCTTATAGCGGAGAACCTTGAGTGGCTCTGCCGCCGTTTTACCGTTGTCCATCAGACAGGGGGAAACAATGCGGATCAGGCGGCGGATGTATCAGTTCTGCCTGAGAATATCCGGGGCAGATATAAACCCTATGCCTACCTGAAGGCGGAGATGCCCCATGTCCTTGCCGCCGCAGATATTGTGGTTTCCCGTTCCGGCGCGAATTCCCTCTGGGAGTGCGGTGTCGCCGGAAAGCCGATGCTCCTGATACCACTCTGCGGTTCCGGAACCCGGGGGGATCAGGTTGAAAACGCGGAGTTTTTCCGGAGCAATGGAGCTGCGATTGTTCTTTGCGGGGACAGAGCTTCCGGGGAAAATCTGAAAAAAGAGCTTGAGATTCTGCTTGCAAAGCCGGATGTGCGGACCGGAATGGCCGGGGCCGCAGCGAAGATCACCGGCGGTACGGAGCGACGTCCCGCCGCTTGTATCGCGGAAATCCTCGCCGGAGAGATTGTATGAGTTATGCCGTAATAGATATTGTGTTTGCCCTGCTGCTGCTGTTCTGTATCATCAGGGTGACTGTCAAGGGATTTATCAGCGAATTTTTCTCGAAAGCCGCAGTTATTCTGGGAGTTCTCGGCGCGGTTCTTTTTTTTAAGAAACTTGCCCCATATGCCGCGAAGCTCCTGGGAGAAAATGTATTCTCTGAGATCGTAGCGTTTCTGCTCATTTTTATCGGAATATATATCATTATAAAAATTACTCAGACCTGTGTGGGTTCCCTGTTTAAGGGCGAATCCCTGTCCGCTCTGGACAGAGCCCTTGGTTTTTTTCTCGGGTTGCTTGAAGGGCTGCTTGTTATTGCTGTATGCCTTATCGTCATCCGGCTTCAGCCTTTTTTTGACCCCGAATCGCTGACCCACAGCAGTTTTTTCAGCAGGTTGTTTTCACCCTTTCTCTCAGCCCCTGAAGTGACGCTGAGGGAATTCATTACCGGATAATACGTATGTTTGATAATCTGCTTTTCCAGAACGCCGGAGAACTCCTTGCCGAAGATGTACAGAACAACCGTCTGCCCCAGTCGATGCTCTTTTCCGGGCCCCCGGGCGCGGGAAAACTCACCTCTGCGCTGGAGCTTGGCCGGGTTCTGTCATGCCGGGAGACCCCTCCAGGGCTCTGGCAGTGTAACTGCTCCTCCTGTCTGCGGCACAAATCCCTGAGCCATTCTGAACTGCTTGTCATGGGCCCCCGGGATTGCCTGCTCGAGATACAGGCCGCCCGTTCCTCCTTTGAAGCCGCCGTTGCCTCCGGCGCGAGGCACCTGACCGCTGTGCGGTATCTGTTTGTACGGAGTATCAGAAAGCTGGTAGTCCGTTTTAATCCGGTGCTCTGGGAGGGTGATGATACCCGTATCTCCAGGGCCGCGCCTCTTGTCGCCGAGATCAACGAGCTGCTTGAAGAGTTCGATCCCCTGCGTCCCCTGCCGCCGGAAAAAGCCATCAGAAAGTCTGTTGAGTCCCTGATAACCCTCTGCGGAAAGCTTGAGGACGGGTTCCTTTACGATACCATACCTGTGTCGCATATCCGGAATGCCGCCGCCTGGGCCCACTTTGTTCCGTCGGGAAACAAAAAGGTGCTGATTATCGAAAATGCGGACAGGATGCAGGAATCCGCGCGGAACGCACTGCTGAAGATACTGGAGGAGCCGCCTAAGGATGCCGTGTTTATTCTCACCACCTCCCGGCGCGGGGCGGTGATGCCGACGATCCTCTCCCGGCTGCGCACCTACGGGTTTGTGGACAGAACCCCGAAGGCACAGCAGGAGGTGATCTCCCGGGTTTTTCATGCAGAAGAGTTCTCCTCCGGATCCCTGACTGACTACCTGTATTCGTTTCTTCCCGTAGCGCCGGCGGTCCTTGAAAGACTCGCGGCCCTGTTCCTCCGGGAGGTGCTTGTCAGGGCCTCGGATGAAGGCAGAAATTCCTCTGCGGTTCTGGAGCAAGCCATCGATTCCTTCCTCAATGAGCTTTCAGGGGCGGCTGACAATGGGCCGGAGTACGGCGGGGAGGAAGATATCGCTTCTTTTATCATTAATCAAACAAAAAACTTTGAACCCCGCATACTTTTCCGTATATTTTTAAGAGGGATTATCCGTATATTGCGTTACTCCCTGCGGATCCCGGACACCTGCGCCCGGGATTACCAGATTTCGTATAGATGGACAGCGGTAATCGGTGAAGCCCTTGAGCATGTTACGGTGTACAATCAGTCTCCCTCGGCGGCTCTGGAGCTTCTGTGTACGGAGCTGGGGACGTCTCTGGATATATAATCTTTCCGGTGCCGACAGAATCGGCAGTTTCAGCGCCTCCGCGAGCAGGAATATGTCCGGAGTTATGCTTTTGAATGTGAAGAGAGAACCCGTTTATCATGACCGGAGGAGCGGAAATATCGGGTTGAGGATGCAACAATGAGGGAATTTGTCCAACGGGTTGTCCAGAAGCTTCCAAAAATGACCAACGAGCAGGTCCGTCCCCTTTTTGAACTGCTGACCGGGGAGTACGAAAAGCTTGATTCCATCATCGAGTCCCTGAGTACGGGGCTGCTGATCTGCGATGTGAAGTGGAACCTGCTCCAGGCCAACAAGGCCGCGGAGCGTTATATCCGGCTGAAACCGCGGGGTAATTCAGCCCAGCCCGTGTGGAGCATGATCGATGATGAGGACATATCCTCTTTTCTGCATACCTGCTGGAAGCGGCAGAAGAGTGTCAACTCCCAGGAATTCTCGATAGACTCTTCCGGTTCCGTGCGTTTTATTACCGTGAGTACCATGCCCCTTGTGCAGAAGCGGCGTGTTACCGGCGCCATCATACGGATAGATGATATAACGGAAAAACGGAACCATGAAATACTGCTGCGGCGGATGGAAAACCTCGCGACCCTCACAAGTCTTGCCGCGAGCGTTGCCCATGAGATAAAGAATCCCCTGGGGAGCATAAGTATCCATATTCAGCTTGTCCAGAAGGCGATACGTACTGCCCGCGGGGGAGACGGCCTCTTGCCGGATGAATCCAGGATTGAAAAATATCTCGGGATTGTAAATGAAGAGATAGAGCGGCTCAACAGGATCATCGTGGATTTTCTTTTTGCCGTCCGCCCGATCAACGCGACCCTTCTCCCGATAAATCCTGTGCAGATACTTTCCGGTCTTGGAGAGTTTTTTCGGCCCGAACTGGAGTCCTGCAATATCGACCTTCAGATGAATCTGCTGGAAAATTCTCCGGAGCTTATGCTGGATGAGCGCCTGTTCAAACAGATGATCATCAACCTGGTGAAAAATTCCATCGCTTCGATGCCTTCCGGGGGGATGATCTGGATTTCAACGCTTATCAAAGAAGACCGGTATATCATTAAGGTCGCGGATACCGGGGAGGGGATGCCCTCGGAGGCCCTGGAGCGGATATTTGAGCCCTATTATACGACAAAGGCGAACGGAACCGGTCTTGGTCTGACCATGGTGTATAAAATCGTCCAGGAACATTCGGGAACCGTTGAGGTACAGTCAGTGCCCGACGAGGGAACGGTGTTCTCTATTACGTTTCCGATTCCGCAGAAAGAGAAAAAACTCCTGAGTTTTTCCTCTGGGGAGGGTTCCTCTGAAGAGGG
>JAISVD010000106.1 GCA_031271875.1 Spirochaetaceae bacterium
TTTTCTGTTAAAACCGCCAGCGGGAACCTTGAGTCCTCCGACAGTTTTACCTTCAGGGATGCGGAATTCAACAGTTCCAGCGGGCGGCTTTTTTTCAGCAGCATTCAAGCGCAGACCACGGCCTTTGAAGCTTCCAGCGGGCAGATAGTTGTGGATGGGATTTCCGCCCGCAGCTCCTCTTTTACTGCATCCAGCGGGGCCGTTACCGTCGGAACCCTTACCGGCAATGCGGAAATTGAGGTTTCCAGCGGGAGCGTAACGATTGGAAAAGCTGCCGGGGAGGTGAATATACGGGTGGCCTCCGGGAGAATTACTATTGGCGAACTCCGGGGCGCGGTAAACGCCCGAACCAGCAGCGGCGTGATAAAATGCTCCGTCACCGACCTTTCCGGCGATATCACGCTGGCCGCCACGAGCGGCAGTATAGCGCTCACGCTTCCCCGCTCTTCAGCATTTGCTTTTTCCGCCAGAACCGGGAGCGGACGCATCTCCGTACCCTTTGCGGAAAATCTCACCGGAACCGCGAAAAACCTCACCGGAACAGTCGGAAATTCCGATAAAATGCATGTCAACCTTGACACATCTTCAGGGAACATCGAGGTAATCTGGTAACTTCGCGTGGGAGTGTGGTTTTGAAATTCAAATGGAAAAAGATATCCCCTGCCATTTTGGGAAAGTGTATTCTGCTGTTGTGGAGGATACTTCTTCTGGTGTTTATTGTTTGTTTCGCCGCAAGCCTCTGCGCCAATATTATTGTTATCGCGTCAACGGCAAAGTATATATATACGGATATTGAAAAACTCCCGAAAAAACAAGCGGTCCTTGTTCCCGGAGCGCTTGTCCGGGGCGAAATTCTTTCCCGTGTGCTTGAGGACAGGGTCAAAACCGCTGTTTCAGTCATGAAAGCGGGCAGCGCGGAAAAGATACTGCTTTCAGGCGACCATGGCAGACGGAATTACGATGAGGTGAACGGCATGAAAAAATATCTCCTCCTCCGGGAGCCGTGGATTCCTCCGGAACATATATTTCTGGACCATGCGGGATTCAATACCTATGACAGTATGTTCCGGGCAAAAAAGGTTTTTGAAGTTTCATCTCTCATAATAACCACTCAGCAATTTCACATCAGCCGTGCGGTATTTATCGCCCGTTCTCTGGGGATCGACGCCGTGGGATACGCGGTAAGCCAGCGGACGTATTCCAAAGCGCTCCAGTCGCAGTGGAGTATCCGTGAATACCTGGCGCGGGTAAAAGCGGTGATAGATATCATGACCCGGCGGAATCCCAGATATCTCGGTCCGGCAATACCCGTAACAGGAGACGGAAGAGCGTCCTGGGACTGACGGTTTCCCGGATTTCTGAAACACCGATAGTATGATATACTGTTTCTCATAAAAGCTGTATTACATATATGGTCGAAATTGCAAAACTTTCTCAGTTTTGCAATTTCCTCAATAGGAGATTTGTATGGATAAAGTCGTTATCGGTGTCATCGGCTTCGGTACTGTGGGTACCGGGGTCGTCAAAATACTTGTACAAAACAGGGATATCCTTGAGAAGCGGGCAGGGGTTCCGGTAATTCTGAAGAAGATCGCCGACCTGGATACCTCCAGCGACCGGGGCGTTCCCCTTGCTCCGGGGGTTCTCACGGCGGAGGTGAGCGAGATTCTTGAAGACCCCGAAATAACGGTTGTCGTTGAGGCAATCGGCGGTGAAAACCCCGCAAAATCCTTTATCGAAAAAGCTCTCAGGGCCGGAAAAAATGTCGTTACCTCAAACAAGGAGGTCATTGCCAAACACGGCGCGTTTTTCACCTCCCTGGCGCGGGAGACGGGCTGCTCCATTCTCTATGAAGCGGCGGTCGGCGGCGGGATACCGGTACTTCACGCTATCAGAAATTCCCTCGCCGGAAACAGGATCGAAAAGGTCTTCGGTATTGTCAACGGAACAACCAATTACATCCTCACCAAGATGACCGCGTCGGGAGCGGATTTCTCCGAAACCCTGAAGGAGGCGCAAGCCCTCGGTTACGCCGAAGCGGACCCGAAAAACGATGTTGAGGGCTACGATGTCGCCTACAAACTTGCGATACTCGCTTCCCTGGCGTTCCGCTGCGAGGTCGATTACAGCCGCATATACCGGGAAGGGATCACCGGAATCACTGCGGAGGATATCGCGGCGGCCCGGCAGTTCGGGTATACGATCAAAATGCTCGCCGTCGGTATAAATCACGGAAACCGTATCGAGCTCCATGTTCATCCTGTGATGATCGAAAACGGACATCCTCTGGCGACGGTCAATGATGTGTTCAACGCCATATATATCCGCGGCGACAGCCTCGGGGATGCGATGTTTTACGGCAGGGGAGCGGGAGAGCTCCCCACCGCTTCGGCTGTTGTGGGGGATATCATGAACCTCGCGTTCCGCAGGCAGAGCGGTTTTATACAGGACAGCGAATTCGGTCTTGAGCAGCTGCCGGTTATTCCGATGGATGAATGTTCCACCAGCTTTTTCATACGGTGCAGTGTTGATGACAAACCGGGTGTCCTCGCCGATATCAGCCGGGTTTTCGCGAACCACGGAATAAGTATCCTCAGCATTCAGCAGATCGGCGCCCATGAAGATACGGCAACCATAACGACCATAACCCATCCTGTCACGGAAGCGCAGATGAAAGCCGCCCTCGGGGAAACCGGAAAACTCAGGTCTGTGCGGAACATCTGTTCCGTCATACGGGTCGGGCTGGAGGAGTAGGCGGAAGGATACCCCGGCAATTTTAAGAATTCAGTTTTGAAATGCCCCATCCGTCATCTTTTCATGTATACTTTTTTCTGATATTATATGAACCGGTTTCAGAGTCATCCTGATTTTGAAACCCGCTCACAGTGCGGAACTCCGGACGGATACGCTGCGGCTCGCGCCGGAACAAAACAGAAAAGGAACAGATCCCATGCCCAAGATAGAAGTAAACGAAGAGCTCTTTTTTTCACTGGTAGGTGAAAAGTACGGTTATGATATACTCGAAGAGCGCCTCACCTCCGGCAAGGCGGAACTGGATGAAAAACCCGACGTTTCCCTTCCTCAGGGGGAACGGAGCATCAAGATCGAGCTGAACGACACAAACCGTCCCGACCTCTGGTCCACCGCCGGAATTGCCAGGCAGCTCCGCCTCCACAGCGGCGGAAAAACGCCGGATTACTCGGCATTTCTCTCTTCAAAAGAGAAAACCCGTGACTACGGCAGCCGCACGGTCACGGTCGATCCTGAACTGAAAAACATCCGCCCCTTCATGACGGCTTTTGTTATCTCCGGCAAGCCCATAGACGAGCCCATGCTGCTTGACATCATACAGACCCAGGAAAAACTCTGCTGGAATTTCGGGCGCAAACGCCGTTCCGTTTCGATGGGGGTCTACCGCTCCGCGAATATTACCTGGCCGGTGCACTATACTGCGGTTGATCCTGACAAAACTTCCTTTGTTCCCCTCCAGAGCGAAGAGCGGATGACCTGCCGTGAGATTCTCACCCGCCATCCCAAGGGAAAGGAGTACGGCTGGATACTCAGGGACGCTGAAAAGTTTCCCCTCCTGAAGGACGACAGGAATGAAGTCATGTCCATGGCGCCGATTATCAACAGCGCCACCCTCGGGGCCGTGCAGGTGGGCGATTCCAACCTGCTCGTGGAGATGACCGGTACGGATATGCCCTCTCTGCTTCTCGCCACAAATATCGTTGCCTGTGATTTCGCCGATGCGGGGTATGAGATACTTCCCGTGCGGATCGACCATCCCTATGATACGGGGTTCGGGAACTCCATCGTTACCCCCTTCTATTTTCAGGAACCCGCGCAAGCCTCCCTCGAAGCCATAAACAGGCTCCTCGGCAGTGAACTCTCCGCAGGGGAAGCTGAAGAGGCCCTCAAGCGGATGGGCTGTTCCGTTGCCGTAACCGGCGGCAGCCTTACCGTAACCCCGCCTCCCTACCGGAACGATTTCCTCCATGCAGTTGATGTTATCGAGGACGTAATGATAGGACAGGGGATTGCGGCTTTTTCCTCCCTGAAACCCCGGGATTTCACCGTGGGACGGCTTACGGTGTGTACCGAATTCAGCCGCAGGGCAAAGGAGCTGATGATCGGCCTCGGCTATCAGGAGATGATTTTCAATTATCTCGGTTCGGGGAGGGATTTCATCACAAAGATGAACATTGACGGGAGGGATGTCATAGAGATCGCCAATCCCATGACCGAGAACTACCAGTTCCTGCGCCCCTCGATCATACCCTCTCTGCTGGGCGCGGAGGCTGTCTCCGGCAATGCCTTGTACCCCCACAGAATTTTCGAAATCGGCAAG
>JAISVD010000121.1 GCA_031271875.1 Spirochaetaceae bacterium
TTAATCGTACCTTCATCTCGCAGCTTTGATAACTCCCACGGGAGCAGCTATGAACGCTCCCGTGCAGATCCTTCGCATATTTTATTCCCACTCAATGGTTCCCGGCGGCTTGCTGGTAATATCGAAAACCACCCGGTTCACGCCGTCAACCTCGTTGACGATCCGTTCGCTGATTTTGCGCAGCACCGGCCAGGGCAGCTCCGCAAACTCAACGGTCATCGCGTCGGTGGAGGTAACCGCCCGGATCGCGATAAGATTATCGTAAGTCCTGCCGTCGCCCATCACTCCCACGGTGCGTACATTGGGGAAAACGGTAAAATACTGCCAGATATCCTGTTCAAGTCCCGCCAACGCAACCTCTTCACGGAGGATCGCGTCGCTTTCGCGGACCATCCTGAGCTTTTCAGGAGTGATCTCTCCGAGTACCCGGACGGCAAGACCGGGGCCGGGAAAGGGCTGCCGCCAGACCAGATGCCTGGGAATACCAAGGGCCTCCCCCAGCTCGCGGACCTCATCCTTGAACAGCGGCCTGAGGGGTTCTATAAATCCCTTGAAATCGATATTTTCAGGAAGCCCCCCGACATTGTGATGGCTCTTTATGACCGCCGCCTTTTTCGACCCGCCGGATTCGATGACATCGGGATAGATAGTACCCTGCACCAGATAGTCAACAGCGCCTATCTTTTTAGCCTCCTCCTCGAACACCCGGATGAACTCCTCACCGATGATCTTGCGTTTCCGCTCCGGGTCGGTAACGCCGGAGAGCTTTGAAAGGAACCGCTCCGAAGCGTCTACCATGATTATTTTGAGGCCGAGACTCTCGCGGTAAAATTGCATAACCTCCCGGGCTTCGTTTTTGCGCAGCAGTCCGTGGTCAACGAAGATACAGGTCAGCCGATCTCCAATGGCCTTGTGGACGAGAACCGAAGCGACAGAAGAATCGACCCCTCCTGAAAGCGCGGAAAGAACCTTTTTGTCTCCCGCCTTTTCCCGGATTTCCGCGATCAATTTATCCGCAAGCTGCCCCATCTTCCAGTCACCGGTACACCCGCAGATATTGAAAAGGAAATTCCTGATCAGCGTTGTTCCGAGGACGGAGTGGTGCACTTCGGGATGATACTGAACCATGTAGAAACGCCTGCTGTCATCCGCGGCGGCGGCATAGGGACAGCTTTCGGTTTCCGCGAGGGTGCGGAACCCTTTGGGGAGGGCAAGAACCACATCGTTATGGTTCATCCAGACAATCGTCGATTCACCGAATCCTGAGAACAGCGGATGCGCTTCGGTTATTTTCATATCGGTACGGCCAAATTCGCTCTTCCGTGCCGCCCCTACGGAACCGCCGAGTTCCGCAGACAGCAGGTGCATACCGTAACATATCCCCAGTATGGGTACTCCGGCTGAAAAAACACCGGGATCGCAGCGGGGAGCGTCATCGGCATAGACACTGTCCGGTCCGCCGGTAAACACGATCCCTTTGAGTCCGGGAACGATGATACGTGAAAGTTCCGCGTCATGGGGAAGGATTTCACAGAAAACATGGGCATCACGGATACGCCGCGCGATGAGCTGGCTGTACTGCCCGCCAAAATCAAGAACAACAATTTTCTCTTCGGTCATGGTTTTACCCGTCTCAAGGACGGCTCCTTTCGGGACAAACCTGTCAAACACAGCTCTGTCCCCGATGCTATTTTACTGCACCGGCCTCCGTTGCATGGATGACGGCTGCCGCAATGAAATCCCGGAACAGGGGATGTGCCCTGTTGGGGCGTGATTTGAATTCAGGATGGAACTGAACCCCCACCATCCATGGATGTCCTTCAAGTTCAACCGTTTCCACCAGATTGCGTTCCGGGTTGATTCCTGTCGGCTTGAGGGCGCTTTTCGTAAAAAGATCGTAGTAATCGTTATTGAACTCATAACGGTGCCGGTGGCGTTCGGAGATGTCGGCAGTACCGTAGGCCTTTTCGATGAGACTGCCGGGGACAGCCCTACAGGCGTATCTGCCGAGACGAAGAGTACCGCCAAGACGCAGCCCATTCTGGTCAGGCATCAGGTCGATAACCGGATGGGAGGGACTCTGTACCATCTCGGTGGAATGGGCCCCCTCAAGGGCCAGCACATTCCGGGCATATTCGATTACCGCTATCTGCATACCGAGGCATATCCCAAAATAGGGAATACTGTTTTCCCGGGCATAACGGACGGCAAGGATCATCCCCTCGACCCCCCGGTCACCGAAACCGCCGGGGATGATAATCCCGTCACAGCCGGAAAGTCTGGCGTTGACGGCTTCGTAATCGGTAAGCTCTTCGGAGTCCACAAAATCTATGTTGACCAGAGCACAGTTGGCGATCCCCCCGTGGGTCAGGCTTTCGATAACGGAAAGATAGGAATCCCGAAGCTCTACATATTTTCCTACAAGGACGATCCGTACCTCTTTTTCGGGATTGTAGAGCCTCCTGACCATCTCCTCCCAGCCGGAAAGTTCCGGTTCCACGTCGGGCAGGGAGAGTACACGGCAGACTATCCTGCCGAGGCCCTCCTTTTCCATCATGAGAGGCACCTCATATATGGACCTGGCATCGAGGTTCTGGATAATCGCGTCCGACAGGACGTTACAGAAGAGGGCGAGTTTTTCTCTTATGTGAAAATCGATGGGCCGTTCACTGCGTATCATGATGATATCCGGCTGGATACCGAGCCCCTGAAGCTCTTTGACGCTGTGCTGGGTCGGCTTTGATTTGAGTTCCTCCGCTTTTTTCAGATAGGGCATCAGGGTCAGATGTATGAAGGCGCAGTTTTCGGTTCCCACCTCATTGCGGGTCTGCCGGATGGCCTCGATAAATGGAAGGGACTCAATGTCACCAACTGTTCCGCCTATTTCTGTTATGATGATATCGGGGGCAGTCTCACGGGCGGGACGCATGATCCGGTCCCGTATCTCGTCGGTGACATTGGGAATAACCTGAACCGTACCGCCGTGGTATCCGCCCTCGCGCTCCCGGTCAAGTACCGACAGAAACACCCGCCCGGCAGTGGTATTGCTGTTCTGTGTCAGATTTTCATCGGTAAAGCGCTCGTAGTGTCCCAGATCAAGGTCTGTTTCGGCTCCGTCCTCAGTGACAAAGACCTCGCCGTGCTGGAACGGATTCATAGTACCCGGGTCTATATTCAGGTAGGGATCAAATTTCTGGTTTACCACCCGGAATCCCCTGCTTTTAAGCAGCAACCCCAGGGAAGCGGCGGCAATCCCCTTCCCCAGGGACGATACGACACCGCCGGTTATGAAAATATATTTCGTCATTCAGTTACTCCGCATATAATCGTATGTATTTTATCACAGATGTGCTCATCATGAAAATAGGAAAATCAGTTCACGAACACCCATTTTCCGGCTGTTTTTGCTCTCCCCTCCACTGCTTCCATCGGCCGGAACTTGAATAGACGGGGCGGGAAAGATAGTGTATACTGATACCGTTTTCAGCATATAGTGAAGGCGCCGCAAATAGCGCAATACAAGAGGTTGTTATATGTATTCACTGGGTATCGCATATATTTTATGGGCCCTGGGAGGATGTGGTCTCTTCGGACTGCACCGATTCTATCTGGGAAAAATCGGGACAGGGATACTGTATGCGCTCACAGGGGGAGTTTTTGGTATCGGGGCGCTGATCGATCTTTTCACCCTTCCCGGTCAGGTACGGCAGGCAAATATCGATAAGATGCTCCAGGACAATTATTACGGGAACGGCCCGGTTTACAACAGTGTGAATCCGGAGCAGGAGACCGGCAGGGAAAGTATTGAATATAAAATACTGCAAACCGCCGGGAAACATAACGGTCTTATAACTCCCGAACAGGTTGCCCTGGAGGGAAAGATACCCATCGCGGAAGCGAAGAAGGGGCTGGACAAGCTCCTTTCCGGGGGCTCCGCAGATATCCGGGTACGGAAAAACGGTTCGGTGGTGTACGTGATCAACGGGTTCTCCCACGAACCGGACAGCTCCTTTGAACTCTAGGGAATAACCTATACCGGTTCTGTCCGGTGATTCCGGTATTCATTCGCGCTTTTTCCTTCGATTTTTTTGAATATCCGGGAGAAATGGGTCACATCGGAAAAACCAACCATTTCGCTGATCTCCCATATTTTGAGGGCCGGGTTTGAGAGAAGTTCCTTTGCTCTGTCGATGCGGACCCTGTTGAGCAGGCCGTTGAAACTCTGTCCGGTATACCGGGAGATAAGTTTTGAAAGGTGCCACTGGCTGACGAATACCTGCTGCGCCACATTCGGCAGGGTCAGCCGCTCGGAATAGTGTTCCTCAATATAACGCAATGCGTTTCTCGTTATGAAATTGGACGCGTTTTCTCCAGATTCCGATGAAGCCGCAGCGGTTTCATCATTTTCCGCGGCTGAGATACCCTCCTCGTCTTCGGCGGCAACAGCTCTGTCCCTCCGCTTATTCAGTATTTCCGTCATCCGCATCAGGGCGCTTTCAAGCTCATCTATCCGACTTGGTTTGAGAAGGTAATTTGCAACCCCCAGATGGAGAGCCCTCTGGGCGTACTCAAATTCGGGATAACCGGACAGTATAGTTATCTGCATCTCGGGGAATTCGCTGCGGAATGCTGCGATGAGGGAGAGGCCGTCCATTCCGGGCATTCTGATGTCGGTAAACAGAATATCCGGCTTCAATTCTCTGATAAGAGACAGTGCGGATTCCCCGTTGTTTGCGGTTGCCGAGATTTCACACCCGAATTTCTGCCAGGGCAGCAGCTGTGAGAGGCCGGTAACGATAGTATCTTCGTCATCCACGATGATCACCTTGTACATAGGGGACACACCTCATTTATAACCGTCATTATGTTCATTTAATCATACCATTTATTATATCGTGTATTTTCAAAGGCAGTCAAGAAAATTGCCGAACCAATTAACTCAGCTCTGTCCCCGGATAGAGGCTATCTGTACGGCCTGAGGGCGATGACAGGCGATGACAGTTTAAAGCTCTGTCCCTGTTCAATCCCTTGAACGCGGAAATCATCTGTTTGCAGCCATCATATTTTTAACAGCGGTTTCAGCGGTTATCGTGCCGCTGGCAACCAGTTTGGTATCGGTTTCCAGAACCTGGTTTTTCGCTTCAGGCTTGATAAAATCCCCGACAGCGGAGGTAATGCTGGTCGCTTTCTGTATCATCTCGAAGGCGCTCTCCTGAAGGGAATTAAGTCCCTCCGGTTTCGGCGCGGGGTCTGCCAGGGCGGTCTGGGAGGTTCCCGCCGCCATGGTATTGATCACCTCATCGGTGGTCATGGCCTGAACGAAACTGACGGCGGCTTCACGCATGGCGGGATTGTTCCAGGCCTTCCGGGTAATGTAATATCCCATGGAAAGTCCGCCCACAAGGTCGGTCGCTTTCCGGATCCCCTTGCCGGGAACAAATGTTACCGTATAATCCCCGATACGGTCGGCGGAAACGTTATGTATTATCTGGTTTATTTTCCATGACCCATCAAGCGCAAAGGCTGCCCGTCCCTCATACATATGCTGGAAAGTTTCGTCATCCGATGCACTGAGGGTGTTCTGGGGAAGGAATCCCCTCTGATACAGCTCCCTAATATCGTTAAGTCCCCCCGCCCACGCCCTGAAGGCAGGATCGGTTTCACTCCGGGGGATATGCAGATGATTACCGGGGCCGCCGCTGTTCATGATACAGAACTCGAACAAGTAGTG
>JAISVD010000145.1 GCA_031271875.1 Spirochaetaceae bacterium
CCTGTATCGTAAGGCAACCGGTTGCCTTACGATATAAGTATATACCCTTTTTTTTATGTATGTCAAATGGGAGCAACTTTGGGGACAGAGCTCTACACTTCCGGAATATCCTGAAAAAGCGGAAGCGGTTCTCAAGCGTGCCTGCGCTGAACCACCGGATTCCCTACCGCAGTTGTATTGTTCCGCTGAAGCTGTAGGGAATCCGGGCCTCCCTGAAAAGGGGCAGGTCAACATTCAGAGTGATTGCCCCCGCAAAGAGGTACTCCACGTTTTTTCTCCCTGCGATTATCTGGGTTATATCCCGTATGATGGACAGGGAGTTGAGGGACAGCGAGAGAGGGATTTCAGCGGTATTGCCCGCAGTAATCACCGGGGGATTGGAAACAGTCCCCTGGGACCATTCCAAACCGTTTACTGCGAAATCATAGAAGAAATCTCCTATCGTTATATCGAAGGTATTGTTGTTTTCAATTTCAAGGGTAAGGAGATATTCGATCTTCTGGAGGCCCAGGGTTTTGAGTTCAAATCCCCTGAAGGATATCTTCGGAATAACAGGCAGCGGCAAGGTGCCTCCGATCTCCACATTAAAACGCCTGTTTTCCAATACAGGTACGGGAAAACGGAGACCGATGTTTACCGTGTAGTCTATCTCCTTCTGTTCGGCAACGGACTTCACCGCATTATACAACTCCGTATAGGTAATACTGACCGGAATTTCAACGGTTACGCTCTTTCTCATGCCGATTGTCTCGTTCTGCTCGATTTTTCCTTCCGCAAAATTATAATCGTTTATATCCAGCTCCCAATCAATCAGGGGAAAGGGTATCGGAAAGGAGTTGGGATTTTCCACCACCACGGTAACCAGAAGATCGGCCTTTTCAAAAGTGATTTCCGTAATAGCTACAGAATCAACGGATACCACGGGATCCCGTATTACCGCCTTAAGGCTTTCACAGCCGGAAAGGATGACCAGTGCAGCAAAAATAAACAGTACCAAGTGTAGCTTCATCAGTATTTCCCTTTCATCTTGTCGGTTCATAGACTTTTCTTTAAAAACGGATTTTCAAAATCTCACCCAGGTTTTGAGAATCCCCCACCTCTTTATCATTATAGAAGATTTAGGGTATTATGTGAACCTATGAGAGTACATATTCTTGAAATGCCCCTTGATTTTGGAGCAAACCGCCACGGTTCCGATATGGGTCCCTCGGCGATCAGGCTCGCAGGACTCAGGGAGCTCCTTTTCCGGCTTGACCATAAAACGGAAAAATACTTCTCCCCCCTGAACATCAGTCCCCAGGAGTACGCCGACGAAGGGAATCCCCGGGCAAAATATAGCGCCCCTATTGTGACTGCCTGCGGTCAGCTTGCCAATGAGGTAGAGAATGCTGTCCGCTGCGGAGCCTTTCCCCTGATATTAGGGGGTGACCATTCGATTGTGCTCGGAACCCTGGCAGGCCTCTCTCCGGCGCTGAAGGAACAGCACAAACGGCTCGGGGTACTCTATGTGGACGCCCACGGGGATTTCAATACAGCCGATACCTCTCCTTCGGGAAATATCCACGGAATGTGTATGGCCGCTTCCTGCGGATACGGTTTGGAGGAGCTGACGGAACTGTACACACCCGGGCGCAAGGTAGATCCCGCAAATGTCTGTTACATCGGAGTCCGCGACCTGGACCCGGAGGAAAAACTGCTGATGAAGCAAGCCGGGGTTACGGTGATCACCATGACCGATATCGACCGGATGGGTTTTTCCAGTGCCCTCCGGATGGCGCTGGATTTTTTCAGGGAGCGGGCCGATGCGGTTCATGTGAGCTTCGATATGGATGTCATCGACCCCATGTTCGCTCCGGGAGTGGGCATACCCCTTCCCGGAGGACTCAACTACCGGGAAGCATTGCTGCTCATGGAAGAGATGGCCCGAACCGGGCTGGTCTGTTCCGCCGAGATTGTGGAGGTAAACCCCGTCCTGGATGTGCGCAATCAGACTGCAAGGATGGCGGTGGAACTTATCGGCAGACTCCTGGGGGACACGGTTTACTAAATGTACGTACATGCAGGAATCCTGATTTCTTCAGCTCTTCCCATGTTTTCCCAATTCTGTTAGTATATAATATGCAATATTCGGATTTTGGAACCAAACTGACCGCCCAATCGGGAATTTTACAGCTGATGGATGATCTGGGGAAGCCTCTGCCCGAGGGGGTTTTTGCGTGTCAGCTCGGCGGGGGAAATCCGGCGCGCATCCCCGGTGTGGAAGCGGTATACCGGCGCGAAATGGAAAGGCTCCTCGCCGAGGGCGACCGTTTTGAAAATGCCATCGCCCGTTACGATGCGCCCCAGGGAAGAACCGGTTTTATCGAAGCTGCGGCGGAGCTGCTCCGCAGGGAGTACGGCTGGGATATAGGCCCCGAAAATATAGCCATAACAAACGGCAGCCAGAGCGCTTTTTTCTATCTCTTCAATATCATCTCCGGAACCTGCAATATAAATGGTATAAAAACAAAAAAAACAGTGCTTTTTCCGCTGGTTCCGGAATATATCGGTTATGCCGATCAGGGAATAGAACCCGGTACATTTGTGACCCTTCCCTCCCGGGCCGAATACTATGATGATCATACGTTTAAATACTTTATAGATTTTGGGCTGCTGGAAACATATCTCCGGGAACACCCGGAAGTGGGAGGGATATGCGTTTCCCGTCCCACCAACCCAACGGGAAACGTACTGACCGACAGCGAGATCCACCATCTGGCACAGCTTGCGGCGGATTACAGCATACCGCTTTTTGTTGATAACGCCTACGGACTTCCCTTTCCGGACATTATCTTCCCCGAAGCGATGGCCCGGCGCGGCGCCCCTGACGGAACGGATATGGCCGTTTCGGAGGTTCGGGCCACCCCCTACTGGGATCCTTCGGTGGTTCTCGCCATGAGCCTGTCAAAGATCGGCCTGCCGTCACTCAGGACCGGCATAATCATCGCGGACAGGGAGATAGTCCGTACCCTCTCGGCGATAAACTCCATAGTCTCCCTCGCTTCCGGCAGCCTCGGCCAGGTGCTCGCCGAAGGGCTTATCCGTTCGGGAGAGATACTCACCCTTGCCGCCCGGCATGTGCGGCCCTTTTATTACCGGAAAACCCTTGAGGCCCAGAGGTATATTCACGAGTTTTTTGACCGCAGGGACTACCTGCTGCATAAGAGCGAAGGGGCGCTGTTCAACTGGCTCCTCATAAATGACATGACTATTTCAACCCGGGAACTGTATGAAAAACTGAAGGAACGGGGCGTGATAACCGTTCCCGGAGAGTATTTTTTCTTCGGCCCCGGAGGTGCGGGGCACCCCCATTTTGATAAATGCCTCAGGCTCAACTACGCACGCCCGGAGCAGGAGATCATTACGGGCCTGCATATTATTGCCGAGATAAGCGGTCAGTACCGGAAATAGGCATATTCAGGGCAAAGGCTTTATAACTGAAACAAGAAAACCAGCAAAGGCAATACCGCTGATTCCCGGTGTGCTTAAAACCACTGCGTGGTTTTAACTGACAGTTTTTGTTGCTTTTCTGGTTTTCCGATACTATCATTAAAACAAGAACGTGGAATGTGGAATAAGAAAGCTTTCCCCAGAAGTTTTTCAAACTTTTGGGACAGCCCCTTCTGATTAACGGGAAAAAATTACAGGAGATATGTATATGGAACAGTATCGGAACATAGCCGTTTTTGCCGGAAGCCTGCGGAAGGATTCTTTCAACAGAAAGGTTGCGGAAACGCTCATAGAGGCTGCACCGAAGACGCTTAAAATGGAAATAATCGGAATTGGAGATATTCCTCTTTACAATGAGGATCTTGAAACCGGGACACCGCCGCCGCAGTGGACCGCCCTGCGTGAGCGTATACGGAAAGCCGATGGGGTTCTTTTTGTGACCCCTGAGTACAACCGTTCAGTACCGGCGATGCTCAAAAACGTACTGGATGTCACTTCCCGTCCTTACGGCAAAAATGTCTGGAACGGCAAGCCGGGAGGCATTGTGAGCGTCACCCCCGGAGGACTTGGCGCGTTCGGAGCCAACCATCATCTGAGGCAGAGCTGCGTGTTTCTCAATATTCTGCTGCTCCAGCAGCCGGAAGCGTATATTTCCGGAGCGGGCGCCCTGTTTGATGCGGACGGAAAGATGACCAACGACGGGACACGCTCATTTCTTGCCGCATTCATGAAATCCTACGCTTCATGGGTTGAAAAACTGCTTGCAGTTTGATACTCCCCGGGTACACCCTATAGCGGAACATCAGGTACGGCTCAGGAGTAATTGAAAACCTGCTCCTCAAATTCCGATACAGGCATGGGTCGGGAGAACAGATACCCTTGAGCCATATTACAGCCGACGCTTTTGAGGAACAGGCACTGCTCCTCGGTTTCCACCCCTTCGGAAACAACGGACATATTGAGTTTGTGGGCCATATCGATAATAGAAGACATGACCATACGGCTTTTTTCCGACCGGGAGAGCAAACGGATAAACTCCTTGTCCAGCTTCAGTTCATCCACAGGAAGTTCGATAAGTGCATTCAGGGAGGAGTATCCGGTCCCGAAATCGTCAAGGGAGAGCCTGAAACCGTTATTTTTCAGTTTACGGAGAATCTCGATCATCATATCAAGTTTTTCGCATACAGCGCTTTCGGTTACCTCAATTTCAATGAGATAGGGCGGCACATCATAGGCTGTAAGTACCTCCAGATATTCGTTGATAAAATTCGGATTGTAAAAATGGAGCCGGGAGACATTTACGGCAATCGGTACGGGGGTTATTCCCCTGTCAAGCCATTCACGGAGTTTTCCGCATACCAGCTCAAACACATAAAGATCAAGTTTTACAATAAATCCGTTTTTTTCAAAAAGCGGGACAAAGTTATCGGGAGCGATAACCCCGATTTCGGGATCGATCCACCTGACCAGAGCCTCCGCGCCTATCATGGTGAGATTGTCCAGTACGTATTTGGGCTGAAGATATAAAACAAACTGGGAAGATTTGAGGGCGCCGTGCATTTTTGTTTCGATGTTTTTCTCCGCCAGCATTTTCCTGCGGGTATCATCCGTATAAAAAGCGAAACGGCTTTCATATCCCCCTTTTATGGATTTACGGACAATATCAACCCTGTCGATTATCTTGTTCAGTTCCGGAGAGTCCGAAGTTATCCGGAATATGCCGCATGAATAGATGAGCCGGTATATATTTCCGTTCCGGTTTATATAAAAGGACGCGTTATCATGAAACGCTTGTATCCGCTGTACTATCTCATCATCGGTGCTGTATTCCACAAGGACCGCAAAACAGTCTCCTGACCGGGAGAAGAACTCCCCCGGCCTCAGATTTGCCCTGAGCAGGTCCGCTAAATATTTCAGCACCGTATCGCCGTCTTCATAGCTGAACATATCATTTATGTATTTGAACTGCTCGATATCGAATTTTATCAGCGCATAATTGTTCCTGTTTTTATTTTTCAGTATTTTTGCAGCATCGATATTGAATTTATACAGACTACGCTCGCCGATAAGCTGGTCAACATAGGCTATATTTTCAATTCTCTCTCTGTTACGTTTCCCTGAAATGAAAACGATCAGAAATACAACAGCCATGAGTAATATAATGGAAAGAAGGATATATTTATTCCG
>JAISVD010000150.1 GCA_031271875.1 Spirochaetaceae bacterium
AAGGAGCTCGCTGTTTTTCCCCGGGCCGGAAAACAACTGCCCCAGGCCCGCGCCATAAACGAGAACGGAGGAAACGCAGAAGGTATAAAAAAAGATAATACTGATAACAGAAACCACTCTCTAGCTCCTTTCAGCGATCCGGAGCTTCCGGGTACAGAAAAGATATATTCCCAGATATATCCCCAGCAGGATAAACGCCCCGCCGGCTGTCCCCCAGAACCCGATACCGTCGGCGTCTGCAATATGCATGATCTTCCACTCGAGAAGATGGGATGTAGCAGGCAGGGTCAGTGTCCCGTAGCCAAGGATATCCCGGAGTGCGTAAAACGCGAGCATCGGCGGAATAAGATTGAGCACGGTTTTTATATTGCGGTGGAGCAGCCTGGACAGAGACACCGGCGTATCCTCCCCAAAGGAGGAGAAGAGCCCGCCGATGACAACAGAGGAAAACCCGATGATATACACCGAAAAACTCATGGTAAGGCTTATTACCGGCGAAAAAAGGGTCAGAAACTGCCTGAAAATGACCACAAGCGCGGCAAGTACCGCCACCGTTGTTATCTGCTCAAAATCCTCAAGCCTGAGTCTCTGTATGACGATTTTCAGCAGGCTTCCGACTGTCATAACCCAGATAAGCAGCAGGATCGTAATTATTCCATAGGCGAGACGACCCGGAACAGGTACCAGCACCGCAAGGACACAGGTGAGCCGGAAGAATTCTTTTCTGTTATTCACAGCACCGCTCCTTCGAGGAGTTTACCTATACGGCCGCCCCATACGCTGATAACCGAATCGGTCAGCCCGAACCACCTCGGATGTTTCAGCGGATCCGACACACCGGCGACACCGATATACCGCACCTCCCCGTCGCCGGTCACCTGATACACCGCCGCCACCGGGCCGGAAACGCCGGTGACCCGGATTACCGCCGCGTAGCCCCCGCTTTCACCGGAAGAACCGGAATACACCCGGAACACCGCAGAGGAAACGCTCATTGGGGTACTGAGGGGAACATACTCGCCTATCCGCCACTGCCCTGAAAAAGCGGCGTCAAAAACGGTCCCGATATTTTCACTGAGCTCCTGCCGCCAGGTATTCCGGACAAGCAGGTTTCCGCCAAAGAGAAAAGCGAATACAAGCATCATGGAGCCGAAAAAAATCCCGATTCGTTTAAGCAGCTCCTTCATCTCATTTCCCATACAATATCCTCTGCTCCATCTCTTTCTTTCTTATCTCCTGAAACCCCCACTCTTCCACAAGCCCGATCAGGGGAGAGACGCAGTTGACCGCCAGGACCGTAAAAAGAGCGCCCACCGGGGATCCCCCGGCGCCGCTGAATATGAACGCGAAAAACCCCGCGATAAGTCCGTACACTGCTTTCCCCGCCGGGGAAAGCGGAACAGTCCCCTGATAGTCGAGTATGAAAAAACCGCAGAACAGCGTACCGCTGGTCAGCAGGGCAAACAGCATGTCTCCGTGCAAGAAACCGCCGCCAAAGGGATAAAGGGAGAATACCCATACCAGAAGACCGTACATAAAAAGATAACACGCGGGGAGGCGCCAGTTCAGTGTACCGCAGGCGATAAGGAACACTGATGCCGCGAGGGTAAGCAGATTGAATCTGAGGGCGGGAATACTCGCTCCGGTGTCCCGGAAGAGGGTCACATAACCGTCGGGAAGAAATATCCCCAACCGCTGGAGAAACCCGGAATTAAGTCCCGTGGTAATGGCGGCATCCGGTGCGGCGGCGGTAAAAACACCGCTGGCCGCGGCAAAGGGGGTTCCCGCCAGATCTACACCGGCGGGGGTAACCAGATAGGGGAAAAAAAGCGGGGCATGGAAATACGCCAGGACAACCGCTGTCATCACCGGGTTTATCCAACAGCAGCCGCCGCTCCCGAAAAGCTGTTTTGTCAGCAGGGCGGTGCCGAAGGTGATACAAAATGCCATTACAAAGGAGAATTCCGCCGGGAAAAACATTCCCGTCAGCAGCCCGGCAACGAGGGCGGTACCGTCGTTCAGGGTCTGTTTTTTCCGCAGGGCATTGCCCAGAAACTCCGCCAGAACAAACCCCGCGCAGGTACAGGCGATAATAATGAGGGAGCGGTAACTGGCGGTAACCGCGAGCATAATAAGCTGCGGCAGAAGGGCCAGCAGAATATACAGGGAACTCCGGGAGACCGAAGGTTTGTTATACAGATAGGAGGACATCGCGATGTTATGATATGAGGCTTTCATTTTCCATCCTCCCCAAACTCATTTTTTATATGGCTGACAATCTGATACAGGGGAATACGGGCGGGACAGACGCAGCTGCATGACGCGCATCCGGTACAGAGCCGCGCCGTGGAAAAGGTCCTGCCCCCGGGCCCGGAAATCCTGTTGATAAAATCGTGATAGAGCTTCATCGGTTCGATTCCCACAGGGCAAATGGAGATGCAGCAGCCGCACCTGGTACAGCTCATGGATACACTGTCGGGATTCTGCTCCCTGGCAAGAACGCAAACGGCCTTCGTATACTTGGTTATGGGTGTATCAAGATCGTAGATAGCCTGTCCCCGGAGAAGGCCGTTTATGACGATCTTCGAGGGAGGGGCCGAAAAACCGCCGCATTCCTCGATAATATCCCCGATTCTCGTTCCGATCCGGACCTTGAACATCGCGGAACTGACCAGAGCGCTGCCGGAAACATGGATATACCGTTCCATCATGGGGATATTGCAGACAATGGCGTCCCGCACGGCAAGGGCGGTGACTGCGTCTATCATCAGATCGTTATAGGTAAACAGGGGTTTTTCCGCTTTCTTCCCGATCCGGTTGACCAGATTGATCAGTTCACGCCCGTCACCGCAGGGATACCGGGCGCTTTCGGCGTTTACCAGTTGGACATCAATAGTATCTTTGCCGGGAAAGAAATTCTTCAGCTTCTCCTCAGGGGGCCCAAACCATTTTTTCGCCGCATAGGCGAGAACAATACGGGAAGCCCCCATGGCTTTCGCTGTTATGGCAGCCCCCTGAAGTATCCCGTCGAACCGTGTCCGGGCGAGGAATTCATCCGTACTGTAGGTGGGATCGGAATCAAAGAGCCGTACCAGAAGCGAACCGATACCTTTCTGTGCGGAGGAGCGCTTTTTCCGGGTATTCTGTATCTGTACCGCAAGCGGACAGGGGCTGTCAAAGGTATTGATGATCCCCCGTTCGGATATCTGCGAAATCAGTTCGGCATCGGAGCGGTATTTCCAGGAGAGCTCCTCCGGCTTTTTGCCCAGAATGGAAAACCGCCCCTCAAGGTCGATAACCGCAACGAGTTCCTTTTTTCCGTTCGGCATGAGCGTCGTTCTGAGTTCCCTGATAATGCCGGGAATGGGGGAATGGATGCGGGCGGCAGCATCGGAACTGACCCCGATAAGCTGCCCCTCCTGTACGCGCTGTCCCGGAAAAATCCCCGGCGACGCCGCAGCACCGGTCTGCTGTTTAAACGAAACCAGTGCGCGGGAGGGTAAAAAAGCGTTCAGAACTTCCGTATACCGTACTGCGGTGTCCCATATCTTCAGAGAACCTCTCTTTATGCTATATAGCCCTGCCATGTTTGCTGCCCTTATGAATCAAAATCGCTGCCCCGGGTAAAACCAGAATCAGGATGAGATACAAAACAAACGTATCATTTCTCTCCCCGCGGCGGTACAACCCTCCGCCGGCGCTGAAACCCCTGTACCCCACAGCGGTAAATCTCCCCTGGGAGATGAGCATCGACTCAAGGGTCAGTTTTCCGTTTTTTTCCCGTTCTATTATATCAGTAATAAACTGATTGTTAAAGAGTTTTACCTGCTCCATTCTGGCCCGGATTTTTCCGTTTTCATCAGCCTCATACCGGATGATCCCGGCAGTATTTTCCTCCGGGGAATTTCTCCCCTCCGAATGGACAGACCTGTATGGAAAGGTCTGTATATTCCACTGGAACCGGATAAAATCAGCCAGATCGGGCAGCCCCTGCGCGGGACGGACCGTTTCAAGGTACTCCAGTTCCTGCGTATCGAATACAGCATTTTCAGTATATCCTGTCGGGGCCGGTATGGACAAGCCGTCGGCAGCGGCGGCGGGGGTAAAACCCCGGGAGAAAATGAAAAAAAACGCGGTCAACAGGAGGCATATCCAGAGAGGAACCATGGTCCTGAGAAAGGTACTGCGGGTGGCGATAAGGGCACTGGTAGGCATGATGGGAACGGGGATGAATATCTGCCGTTCCCGGAGGCGACGGTTCCGTTCCCTGGTACAGCCGCCGGTATACAGCAAAAAAACTACCGCGCCGGAGGCGATAAAACAGCAGAGGCTGAGGAGGGCGGTGGTTTTTCCGCCGGCGATAAAAAACGCCAGGGACAGTAAAAGCAAGAAAAACAACAGCGGCTCTTTGAACAAATCCGCCGGAGAGGCGGATCGTTTCCAGAATTTTTCGATCCGGAAAAGAAACGCCAGTACAAAACAGCTCCCGGCGCATACGGAAAAAAGCGGAGAGCAGAGGGCGAAAAAAAGAAACGGCAGGGCCGTCGGGAGAAAAAACCATTTCTGCTTCGAGAAAAAGAAGAAAATCCCCCCCAGCACTGCGAGAAAAAAAGCCGGCAGCGGGTTCCACACAAAACCGCCGTCAAGGACCGCGCCGATACCGGAACCGGCAAAGGCGGAAGCGATATGTTTTTCAAGCCCCTTTGCGTCGGGCAGGAAAAACAGTGTATACCCGCCGTCCCGGTCTGAAAAATACCTGAAGCTTTCATTATAGTACACATCGCTGTCCGGTTGAACGGGAGCTTCCGGAGGAGAGGCAAAGGGACTCCGGCCCGAGGGGGAGATGACAGGGCCGATTCCGGCGTTTTCCAGCAGGGAAAGCACTGCGGCCTCGGACACATCCGAGGGAACCGCGAGTACCCTGAACTCATTCCACAGCGGCTGCGAAGGAGCGTACCGGAACAGGAAAAGCGCGCTGAGACTGGACGACAGAAGCAATACCGCCGCACAGACTGCGGTTACGGGGCGCCGCAGTGCCGCACCGCGGAGCTGTGCAACGCCGCGAAACAGTGCGGCGGCGCGAAACAGTATGGAGGCTGTGGGCAAGGCTATTTTCATGCGGCTGATCTACAATGTGGAAAACGCTACTCCGACAAAAAACCCCAGAAAACAACCTGTAATAACTTCAAAAGGCTTGTGCCCCTGAATTTCTTTGACCGGTTTGAATGTCAGTAAGGCTTCCTCTTCAAGACGTTTTCCTATCTCATTGAGGGTATGGGCCTGAAGGCCGCTGGAACGGCGGACGCCGACGGCGTCGCGTATGACAACAAGCGCAAAGCAGAGGGACAGGACAAAAACGTCGGAAGTCACCCCCGACCTGAAGCCTATCGAAGTTGAGACCGAGGAAACCAGCGCGGAATGGCTTGAAGGCATCCCTCCGGTCCGCCAGAACAGCAGCTCCAGTAGTTCCCGGAGACTCCTCACCTGTCCGCTGAACAGTTTGATAATGGTTTTGATAAACTGGGCGGAAAGCCAGCTGAATATAGCGGCAAGGAATACGGAATTCTGAAAGAGTAATTGTATCTGCTGCTGAAATGGCAATAACATTATATCTTTATTGTAATCAGTGAATTAGTTTGGTCAAGGGGTGCAAGGTGAATGTGTTTGCCCCGAACAGTACCATCATCATTCCGAACGGCATATGTACTCCCCCCATTGAACATATCAGCAAAAAACCGAACACCCGCGTAACTCAGACTCTGTTGATAGCGAGAAATATATAGAAGAGAAAAACTCGATCAGGCTATCAGTCTCCTGCAGAATATCTGCCCACGGAATCTCTGACTGCCATGATATCGCCTGTTATTTTAAAGCTCTGTCCCTATTCACAGGCGTAAACAGGAACGGGTCTGAACAGGGACAGAGCTTTAAAATAGTACCGGTATTCTCTATCCGGGGACAGAGCTTGAATATCACGACCTCTTTAGTCGCCCGGTTTTAGCCTCACCGGCCCTGTACACAGGTTCTGTTTGTGTGATATCCTGATACAGTAAAAGTGACCAACTGTTGCAATTGGTTTTTAAAGAAAAATCTATTTCTTTGTGCTTAATTGAAATAGATTTTTCTTTTATTACATCTATAGGTCGCAACTGAAAATTGAGAAAGTTTTCAATTGCCTCCGGTAGAAGCCGATTTCAAAATCTCTCCCGAGGTTTAAAAACGGCTCAAGGTACAGCATATTTTTCAAGAGGAAAGGCAATGGATACGCATGACATTACAATGGAAAAAATCGTCAGCCTCTGCAAACGGCGCGGTTTTGTGTTTCAGTCAAGTGAAATATACGGCGGTCAGGCGGGGGCCTGGGATTACGGCCCTCCCGGAATAGAGCTGAAAAACAATATACAGCGGGCATGGTGGCGGGAGATGACCCAGCTCCACGAAAATATCGTCGGTCTGGACGCCGCGATACTCATGCACCCCCGGGTCTGGGAAGCCTCTGGGCATGTGGAAAACTTTACCGATCCCCTGGTGGACTGCAAGAAGTGCAAAGCCAGATTCCGGGCTGACCAGATAGACCCGGAAAAACTGGCGTCAAAAACCTGTCCCGAATGCGGCGGCGAACTCACGGACACCCGCAAGTTCAACCTTATGTTCAAGACCCATATCGGCCCTGCGGAGGACACCGCCAGCGTTCTCTACCTCCGGCCCGAAACCGCTCAGGGAATCTACGTCAACTATAAGAACATCGCCCAGTCAAACCGCCTTAAAGTTCCCTTCGGCATCGCCCAGGTGGGAAAGGCATTCCGCAACGAGATCGTCACGAAAAACTTCATCTTCCGCACATGCGAGTTTGAACAGATGGCGATGCAGTTCTTTGTAAAACCCGGAGAAGATGAGAAATGGTTTGATTACT
>JAISVD010000182.1 GCA_031271875.1 Spirochaetaceae bacterium
AGTTCCGGTCATTGCCCTGACCGCCAATGAGGAAACCGGCGCAAAAGAAAACGTTCTACAGGCCGGCATGAGTGATATTGTGACAAAACCCATTGAGATACAGGATATCCACGAAAAAATCAGGCGCTGGCTTCCCGATGAATTGATACATGAGCAAGCCCTGCAGGATACCTCTGAGTCCCCGAATGATCAGACAGCGGATTTGCAGGCTGACTTGCCGGTTATCGAGGGGATTGACACCCGGGATGGAATCTGTTATTTAGGATCGAAAGAGCTGTTTATCAGTCTGCTGGGACATTTTTATAAGCTTATCGACTTAAAGGCCGCTAAGATAGAAAAGTACCTGTCCGAGGGGGATATTCGTACTGTTACCATAGAAGTCCACTCTTTAAAGAATACAGCGCAAATGATCGGCGCCGGGGAACTTTCGGAAGGATTTGGCCGTTTGGAGCGGTATGGGAATGAAGGAAACCGGGAAGCGCTGGAGCGGGAAACCCCTGCCGTTTTGCAGCAATTCAGAAGCTACAAGTCTGTCCTGAAACCCTTTGGGGAAACGGCGGGGCAGGAAAAAAAGGCGGCTTCCGGGAAAGAACTGATTTCGCTGTTACAGGAGTTGAAGTCGGCCATACACAGCTTTGACCTAGACGGCGCGGATGAAGCGTTAAGTCAGCTGGAAGCATTACGGATTCCTCCGGAATGCCTGACGCAGATGGAAACATTACAGGCTTACGTGGCGGATGTGGCAATGGAAGAGGTGATGGAATTAGCGGAAGCCATGATACAAACAATTGAAAAAATACCGGAAGGTACGATTTAAGGAGGCGTTTATATGCAGAATATATTAATTGTTTCGGAAGAGAAAAACCATTTAATGCTGTCCATAAAAGAACATCTGAAAAATGCATCTTATACCGGTATCGTTGTTTCCGCAGAAATGGAAGCCATCAATGAGATCACAGATCCCCTGTGCGGCATAGTAATTCATGCGGACTGGGACACGATAAAGCAGCGGAAGGCGCTCACGGCCCTTAAAAACCGGGCAATCAAAGAGGGTATTCCGGTTTTTTCCATAGGCAAAGCGGATGGATTAAAAGTATTAAAGCTCATCATTTCCGATCGCCTTGTATGCCATGAATTTTTACGCCCAATAACCGTACACGTAAGCATTTTGGCGAACAAAATAGACAGCTTAATCAAACAATATAACAGGCAGAAAAAAATATTGGTGGTAGATGATTCCGGAGCGATGCTCCGTGTGGTGAAAGGATGGCTGGGAGATAAATACAGTCTGTCCACGGCAAATTCCGGAGCTATGGCAATCAAATATCTGGCTTTGAACCGGCCGGATCTGATATTGCTTGATTATGAAATGCCGGTTGTCGATGGGAAGCAGGTTCTGGAAATGATCCGGACGGAACCGGAGTTTGCGGATATTCCGGTTATTTTTTTGACCAAAAAAGATGATGCTGAAAGCATCATGAATGTACAGAAATTGAAACCAGACGGATACCTGTTAAAGACGATGGAGTCGGACATGATCAAAAAAGCAGTAGATGATTTCTTTGAAAAGAAAAAGGAAGATATGTAAAAATCCACCTGGTAACAAAATACATCAATGGATTTGTCCTGAGCGGGATGGCTGTCATGGGAAACGGAAAATATCAGATACTCAAAGACTGCTTCGGTTACACGGAATTCCGGGGCGGACAGGAGGAGATCATCGACGCCGTTCTTACCGGCAGGGACGCGCTCGGGATCATGCCCACCGGAGCGGGAAAATCCCTCTGCTATCAGATACCCGCACTGCTTCTGGAGGGGATCACTGTCGTAATCTCTCCGCTTATTTCACTTATGAAGGATCAGGTGAACGCTCTCGTACAGGCCGGGGTCAAAGCGGCGTTTATCAACAGCTCCCTCACATCCGCCAAATACGACGAAACCCTGCGGCGGGCGGTGGACGGCGGGTATCGGATTCTCTACATTGCCCCGGAGAGGCTCCTCAGGGAGGATATGCTCCGGTTCGCGGAAACAGCGGATATCGCCATGGTCACGGTAGATGAGGCTCACTGCGTCTCCCAGTGGGGGCACGATTTCCGTCCCAGTTATCTGAAAATCAGGGAATTTGCGGAACATCTGAAAAAAAGGCCGGTGATAAGCGCCTTTACCGCCACGGCAACCGAGCGGGTACGGGAGGACATCGTCACCATCCTCGGCCTTGAAAACCCCTGCAGTATTACCACCGGCTTTGACCGGGGAAACCTCTTCTTCTCCGTACAGAGGCCGGAACGCAAGCTGACTGCACTTACCGCATACATTGAAAAACACCGCGAAAGCAGCGGAATCATCTACTGCTCCACCCGCAAGTTGACGGAGGAGGTCTGTTCCGCCCTCACCGACCAGGGGTTTCCCGCAACCCGCTACCATGCGGGGCTTGACGACAGGGAGCGGCACCGGAATCAGGATGATTTTCTCTATGACCGCCGCAGAATAATGGTCGCCACCAACGCATTCGGTATGGGGATAGATAAATCAAACGTTTCCTTTGTCATCCATTACAATATGCCCAAGAATATCGAAAGCTATTATCAGGAAGCCGGCAGAGCCGGACGGGACGGCAGCAATGCGGACTGCATCCTCTTTTACAGCCCTCAGGATGTCAGACTGAACAAATTCCTCATAGAAAACAGCCAGGAGGAGAGTGATTCCGGCGGAAATACAACCGAAAATAATCTTGAGCTGCTCAAACAGATGACCTTCTACTGTACCACCTCCGGCTGCCTGCGTTCATTCATCCTCCGCTACTTCGGGGAGACCGCGCCCCACTACTGCGGACACTGTTCCAACTGTACCACACTGTTTGAAACCTGCGACATCACTATTGATGCGCAGAAGATCATCTCCTGCGTCTACCGCATCGCCCGGCAGGGCCGCAGTTTTGGCAAAATAATGATCGTAAATATCCTCAAAGGGAGCAAAAACGCGAAACTGATTGAAGCGGGAATGGACAACCTTTCAACCTACGGCATCATGGCGGAACAGTCGGCCCAGCGGATTCGCAGTATACTGGATTACCTCATCGAACAGAACTACCTCAGCCTGGATACGGGGGAGTATCCCGTTGTCCGCCACACTCCCCGTTCGGCAGCGGTGCTTCGCAGTGAGGAGGCGATAACTATGATGCTTCCCCGTGAGCCGGAACACCGGGAAAAACCGGCGGTCTTCACCGAAGCTCCGGCGGATGAAAAACTGTTTCTCAAACTCAAAAAGCTCCGCAATACCCTTGCCCAGGACGCCCACGTTCCCGCCTACATCGTATTTGCCGATTCCGCACTGCGGGATATGTGCAGAAAGCTTCCCCAAACCTCCCGGGAATTTCTCGAAGTATCCGGGGTTGGCCGGGTTAAAATGGAGCAGTACGGAGAGTTTTTCACAAAAGCGATACGGGAGTATGTCGCGGAGAACGGCGAGAATTGAGCATATTAGTTTTCTTATTTTACTTATAATACCTTTACCGATCCGCTTGTATGTTTCCCGTAGTGGATATATCATTAATAGTATATGAATTCACCAACAACACATTCAGAAAAAAAAACTTCTCCGGACAGCGCTGTATGCAGCCGTTCCTCCGCTGAAACACACCTGTCGATAATCGTGTATGACTCCGAGGGAAGCCGGGAAAATGAAGCGTCCACAATTGAGGAGCTGCTGTCATACCGCGACCCCTCCAGGATAAACTGGATAAAGGTTACCGGACTGGGGGACAAAAACGCGATAAGCAGCCTGGCGGAATCATACAGTATCCACCCCCTGACGGCAGAAGATATTCTTGATACGGAACACAGACCCAAAGCGGAGGAATTTGATGACTATCTGTATTTCAATCTCAAATGTATAACAAGAAAAAAGGAAACCATCGCCGAGTATGAACAGATCAGTCTCATCCTCACCTCCGATACGGTGATAACATTTCAGGAAAGACAGGGAGATTCCTTTGATACAATCCGGCGGCGGATCACATCGAATACCGGCCGGATCAGGAGGATGGGGGCCGACTATCTTGCCTATACGCTGTTGGACTCAGTTGTGGACGGCTATTTTCTGGTACTCGATATGCTGGAAGAAAAAATCGAAGAATTCGAGCTCCGCGCCACCGACGCAACCGATACCCAATTCATCAGCGACATCCAGACGGCAAAACAGGAGGTTATGCGCATACGCCGGGTGATCTGGCCCCTCCGTGAAAGCCTCTCCCTGGTACAGCGCTTCGAATCATCACTGATACACGACGAACTCTCCCCCTTTCTCAAAGACCTCCAGGATAATATCATCCAGGCAACGGAAACAGTGGACAACTACCGGGAACTCCTGGCGGGAATCATGGAGGTAAACCTCTCTTCGATTTCAAACGGCATGAACAGCATCATGAAGGTCCTCACAATTATCTCGACCATATTCATCCCCCTCTCATTCATCGTCGGTATATACGGAATGAATTTCATATATATGCCTGAACTTAACCATACCTGGGGATATCCCCTTGTCTTGGGAATTATGGCGGTCATCGCCGGGGCAATGCTTCTCTATTTTAAAAAGAAAAAATGGATATGATCCTTGCAAGGTACACGGTAGGCAGATGGAAAGGAGCGGGTACGCAGTCCCTGTTTCACCCCGCTTAGGTTAAGAGGTTGTTTTCTTCCGACCGATACATGTTGAAACCAGAAACAGGGCAACGGAAAACCAGACAAGAACGAACGCCGAGAGGTTCTCCGCAGGGAAAGGTTCATGGAAAACAAAAACGCCGATAAGCAGCTGGAGAGTCGGGTTTACATACTGAAAAAACCCCAGAGCCGAAAGGGGCAGCAGTCTCGCTCCCTTTGAATAATAGAAAAGCGGGGCCACCGTTACCATACCGCAGAGTCCCAGACATATCCACTCCCGGAGGAGCAGTCCGGAAAAATCCGTTCCCATCCACTCAGGAACCCGGCTCCATAAAGGCAGGAGCAGAAAAACAACAGCCAGAGGCGCGGATATCAACGTCTCGGCCCCCAGGGATTCAAGGGTATCGGCGGGTATTTTTTTCTTGAACAGTCCGTACAGCCCGAAAGTCAGGGCCAAAAAAAGGGATATCCACGGAAATGACCCGTTCAGATAAGTCAGCAATCCGACCCCGCACACCGCCAGCAGAAAGGAAACAAGCTGCAGGGGAAGCAGCCGCTCCCTGAAAAACACCATTCCCAGAACAATCGAAAGCAGGGGGCAGATATAGTATCCCAGAGACGCTTCCACGGCATGGCCCGAATTGACGGCCCAGATATAACCGCCCCAGTTCAGGGTCACCACGACAGAAGCGCAGATAATGTGAAAACGCCGGCCCGGCTCCCGGAACAGCCTGAGCCAGCCTGTCCGCTTCCGGATCTTCAGAAGCGCCGAGACAAACAGGAGCGAACCGAGAATACGGAACGCCAGTATCTGAATCGGCCCTGCCCCGGCAAGAAGCCGCCAGAACAGCGGTGTGAGTCCCCAGAGGAGATTAGCGAAAAGAGCACAAAAGACCCCGGTAAACGGGGATTGGGCTGATGATAACGAAATCTTTCCCATCCTGACAACACTATACTGTTATAGGTACTTTCTCAAGTGAAAATCCGCAAAGATATACATTAAGACTATCCGGAAAGGTACTTTTCTGACACACCCAAAAATGGGGCGCCGTCGCCGCAGACAGAGATCCGCCCATCAGGAATCACGCTGTATACGCATTATCCTGATTGTCTCAAGCCAGCGCTCTACATCATCATATATACTCTTGAAACTGTCCACACTATCCCGGTTGTTCCCATCATTGCCCCGGTATACAAATTTAAATAACTGCCGGGGATGGCTCTCTTCGATATATTCCGCAGATTCAAGAGGAGAAAGCCAGAAATCTGTATCCTGAATAAACATAACCGGTTTATCCATAGCGGCATACCCGACGGCGGGAAGGTAATCGCCAAAACTGCTCCACCATCGGTATGTCAGCCCCAGATACTCCTTCGTTACAGAATCCGGGTTTTTCGCAATATCCTCCCGGAGCGTATCGACAAGAAGGCACTGACTCCGATATGCTTCAGGCAGGGGAACGCCGGAAGAGCCGAGAATACGTATCTGATCATACCGACTGAAACCGCCTGAACCTACCGAAACAAGCCCGGAAATGATATTTTTATGTTCCAGCCTTTCATACACCAAGGGAAGAATACTGCCGCCCTCACCAAGACCGATAAGTATGACCTCATTATATGTATTCGCCTCAAGATATCCGTTGATGCTTGCTGCGTAACTCCGGACAAGATTGTCAAGGGTATAGGCTTCCTTCATTTTTCTGTTCGTCCGATAGTCCCGGCCGCTTTTCATATTCAGTTTTTCAGGAACCAGAAGTGAATATCTGTCCGCCATCCATTTTACCAGAAAACACGCCGAATTGACCTGTTTCCATTTATTTCCCTGCTTTATCCCCAGAACGGAATTCAATCCCGTATCCTCAAGCTGGATCAACAGCGTATCGGAGTTGTTGTTCCTGAATTCGTAAGTGGTTCCTCCGTCATAACTGCGGGTAACCATATTGGGATATGTTGTATCGGCAGCGGCAACAGTGGTTTCCAGAAAAACCAGGCTTAAAATCCACAGCGCCCAGTGTACTTTCATCTTACCGTTCCTCCATTTTACTATATCCGGTATAAAACGGTCTTCAATTTTCATATTTTCTATAGTATATCCTAAAAGAAAAGATTAATCCAGATACGATAATGCGGTAAATTCAAACATAATAGACAAAGGGGGAAAAAAATGGTGTAATATTCCCGATCAGGGAATACTTCCCCTGAATTATCGAGGAAGGTATAATGTCACATCTGTATATTCCGGAAAACTATACACCCCTGCTGTCCCTCAGGGAGACGGAGCACGCTATTGTCCTTATCAAGGATTTTTTCCAGATGGCCCTCTCTACGGAGCTCAACCTCACAAGGGTCACCGCTCCCCTTTTTGTTCCCCAGGGCACGGGACTCAACGATGATCTCAACGGGGTTGAACGGGCCGTCACCTTTCCCGTCAGGGACATGGGCGAACAAAAGATGGAGATCGTCCACTCCCTGGCAAAATGGAAGCGGGTAAAAATCACCGATATGGAACTTCCCAGAGGCTTCGGCATCTATACCGACATGAACGCGATCCGGGCGGACGAGGAACTCGATAACATCCATTCGCTGTATGTTGATCAGTGGGACTGGGAGATGGTCATCGGGGAAGAAGACAGACAGACTGATCTGCTCAAGGATATTGTGCGGAAAATATACCGCTGTCTCAAACGGACCGAATTCTACCTATATGACAGATACCCCGCAATCGTTCCGGTTCTCCCCGAAGAGATCACCTTTATCCATGCCGAAGAGCTGCTGGAAAAATATCCCGGCGATCCTAATCGCCCTCTCTCTCCGAGGGAGCGGGAGACAGCCGCCGCCAGAGAGTACGGCGCCATTTTCATCATCGGTATCGGCGCGCCCCTTTCGGACGGGGAACCCCACGACGGACGCGCCCCGGACTACGACGACTGGATAACCGAAACAGCGGACGGGCGGCGGGGCCTCAACGGAGACCTCATCGTCTGGAACAGCGTACTCAACTCTTCGCTTGAACTCTCTTCGATGGGTATCCGGGTCTCCCCCGCTTCCCTGCGGCGGCAGCTGGATATGCGGAGCTGCCCTGAGCGGAGCGCGCTCCAGTTTCATTCAAAGCTGCTTAATGGTGAACTTGCCTGCTCCATCGGCGGGGGAATCGGACAGTCGCGGCTCTGCATGTATTTTCTCCGCAAAGTCCATATCGGAGAGACCCAGGTGAGCAGCTGGCCTGAGGAGATGAAAAGAGCGTGCAGGGAAGCGGGTATTCCGCTGCTGTAATGAGACCTGTGCAAAACGCTCCCCCTTCCCGGAAAAATTCCCGGAGCTCTGTCCCCGTCCCCGGCAGATACATTGTCATCTGTACTATCCTGGCGGAAACAAGTCCTCAGGCGGTTCCCCTCGGAGCGGCCTGTATCGTTTCGGCGCTCCGGCGGGAGGGTTTCC
>JAISVD010000260.1 GCA_031271875.1 Spirochaetaceae bacterium
CAAGACCCTCCCGTACCGCCTGTTCCAGTGCCGCCGCAGCGTTCTCCATGAGTATGTCTTCGGTCAGTCCGTACTCTTCACAGAGGCGTCTGTCCATGGTTCGTGTTTCAGCGTATATATTCACCATCGCTTTTCTCTCTATACAGGGACAACAAAGGGGCTTGTCAGACAGATGCCGGACAGCCCCTTTGTTTCGTTTACTTTGAATGCCGCAGCGCAACTAAGTTGCGTTGCGTTGCGCAATTGAGTTGCGCAACACTGCCTGAGCGGCGGCGAGGCGGGCTATCGGTACCCGATAGGGGGAGCAGGAAACATAGTTCAGCCCCGCCCGGTAACAGAAATCGATAGTCGCCGGGTCTCCGCCGTGTTCGCCGCAGATGCCGAGCTTCAGTTCGGGCTTGACCGAACGGCCCTGCTCCCGGGCGATATTTATCAGCGCCCCCACACCCTCTTCGTCAAGGGTCTTGAAGGGATCGTTTTCCAGGAGCTTCTTTTTCATATATGCGGGAAGGAATTTTCCCGCATCATCGCGGCTGAAGGCGAATGTCATCTGGGTAAGATCGTTTGTTCCGAAGCTGAAAAAGTCTGCCTTTTGAGCGATTTTTGCCGCAACCAGCGCAGCACGGGGAACCTCGATCATTGTTCCAATCCTGATATTGAACTCTACCTGGTGCTTCTCAAAAACGGTTTTTATCACCTTCTCGACATTGGCGCGGATAAAAGCGAATTCATCATAATCGCTGATAATCGGAATCATTATTTCCGGGTGTACGGGTATCTTCTTCTTTACGCAGTCAGCCGCGGCAAGCGCGATGGCTTCAACCTGCATATTGTATATCTCCGGCCAAGTGACCGCAAGGCGGCAGCCCCGGTGGCCCAGCATCGGATTGAGTTCATGGAGCTCATCAAGCCTCGGAGTGAGTTTCTTGACAGAGATGTGCATATACTCCGCAAGCTGCTGGATATCTTCCTTTGTACGGGGGATGAACTCGTGAAGGGGCGGATCGAGCAGGCGGATGGTAACGGGCTTTCCGTTCATGGCCTTGAATATCCCCATAAAATCCTTTTTCTGGAGGGGCAGTATCTTCTTGAGGGCGGCCTTGCGCTGCTCCTCGGTATCGGAGACGATCATCGCCCGGAAATCCATGAGCTTTTCAGGCTCAAAGAACATATGCTCCGTGCGGCACAAGCCTATCCCTTCGGCTCCGAACTCAAAGGCCCGTTTCGCATCGGCGGGCTGGTCGGCGTTTGCCCGCACTTTGAATCCCTTTACCGCACTGCTTGTCGCGCCGCTACTTGTTGCGCCGCTACTTGTTGCGCCTCCCCGCACCGCCCCGCTGCGGACTTCGTCGCACCAGCCGAGGAAGGTTGAAAGCTCTCTGGAAATTTTCGCTTCTATAAGGCTGAGCTGTCCCTCATACACATTTCCGGTGGTACCGTCTATGGTAATATAATCGCCCTGCTTGAATTTCTTTCCGCCGATGATGACGTTCTTCCCGGAGAAGACCACCTCTTCCGCGCCGCAAACACAGGGCGTCCCCATCCCTCTGGCCACAACCGCCGCATGACTTGTCCCGCCGCCGGTGGAGGTCAGAATACCCTCGGCGACCGCCATTCCGTTGATATCTTCGGGGCTTGTCTCCCTTCGGACAAGCACGACTTTTTTACCGGCCTTGGCTTCCTCTTCCGCTTCCGCCGCAGTATAAACGATTGAACCGGCGGCGGCTCCGGGAGAGGCGTTGAGTCCTTTCGTGAGGGACTGTATCTCTTTCGCGGCCTTGGCGTCGATCATCGGATGGAGCATCTGATCAAGCTGTTCCGGGGTCACCCGCATGATCGCTTCCTGTTTCGTGATGAGTTTTTCCGCGACCATATCCACCGCGCATTTCACCGCCGCCAGTCCGGTGCGTTTTCCATTCCGCGTCTGGAGGATATAGAGGATGCCCTGCTGTACGGTGAATTCCATATCCTGCATATCCCGGTAGTGTTTTTCCAGCTGATCCAGGATGGCAACCAGTTGATCATAAACCGCCTTGTTGCGCTTTGCCAGGGTCGAAATCTTTTCCGGCGTGCGGATACCCGCGACAACGTCCTCCCCTTGAGCGTTCATCAGGTATTCACCGTAGAACTTGTTCTCCCCGGTGGAGGGGTCCCGGCTGAAACAGACGCCGGTGCCGGAATCCTCGCCGAAGTTGCCGAATACCATGGACTGAAGATTCACCGCTGTTCCGGCGAGTCCCTTGATCCTGTTCAGTTCCCGATACTTTATCGCCCGGTCGTTCATCCAGGAACCGAAAACCGCATTTATCGACCCCCAGAGCTGTTCAACAGGGTTCTGGGGAAAATCCTTCTTTGTATATTTTTTATAGATTTTCTTGTATTCACCGACCAGTTTTTTCAGATCATCGGCGTTCAGTTCCGTATCGAGAATCACCTTTTTCGCTTTCTTCAGTGAACTCAGGGCTTCCTCGAATTCCTTGGAGGGTACGCCCATCGCCACATCTCCGAACATCTGGATAAAACGGCGGTAGGCGTCCCAGGCGAAACGGGGATTGCCGGTTTTGGCGGCCAGCCCCTCCACGGCGCGATCGTTCATACCGAGGTTGAGAACGGTATCCATCATACCCGGCATGGACTGGGCCGCGCCGGAACGGACAGATACAAGAAGGGGATCATCGGCATCACCAAGTTTTTTTCCCATCAGGTTTTCCAGTTTTTTCAGATTTTCGAGAACCGCTTTTTCAAGCCCCGCAGGATAGTTCCTGTTGTTTTCATAGAACAGTCTGCACACTTCGGTGGAAATGGTGAACCCCGGAGGTACGGGGATTCCCAGATTGGTCATCTCCGCAAGATTCGCGCCTTTTCCTCCCAGCGTTTCCTTCATTTTCGCGTCACCTTCAGCAGTTCCGTTGCCGAAAAAATAGACGAATTGTGGTTTTGCCATAGAACTAATCTCCTTAAAGAACCGTACCCGTTTAATTTTAAACCATAAGAATGGTACAATTGTACCTTGTCCACAAGGGCCTGTCAATGTTATAATAGATAGCAGCATGAAGCTGATATCACTCCTCTTTTTCTGCGCCGTTATATGTTTTGGTTCCTGCCGACCTGCTGGTGAACCCTCAGGTGTACAGGAACCGCCTCCGATACATAACCCCGAAGAGGCGCTCTCCCGTGAAGATACTGTTTTTCCGGCCCCATCCTCCCCGGCGAAGGAGCTGCTGCTGACCTTTGCGGGGGATATCATGGCTCATCAGGTGAATTTCAGAATGGAGAATTATGACTTCATGTATGACAATGTGCGGGAATTCCTCAATGCCGATGATCTGACATTCGGTAACTATGAGGCTCCTGTGACCTCTTCGCTTCCCTACCAGACCTATCCGAATTTCAACACCCAGGGGCCCTATGCCCGGGCCGTTATCGATGCCGGGTTTGATGTGTTTTCGCTGGTAAATAACCATACCAACGATCAGGGGAAGCAGGGGATACGGGAGACCCGTGAATGGTTTGAGGTTCAGCGGTTTCAGGAGGTATATTCCGCGGGGATAAAAACGGAGTCCAACGGCCCTCTGGCATACCAAATAATAGAAGAAAAGGGTTGGAAAATACTCTTTGTAGCGGTTACGGAGATACTCAATGCTTTCAACTCGAAGGAGCTGTTGGACTATATACCTCCCACGGAAAAAGCCCGGGAGTCCTTTGCTGCGGAACTGACCCGGCTCCGGGCGGAAAACCCTTGCGATCTCTTTATTGTATCGGTTCATGTTCATGAGCCGGAGTACACCGATATCATAAGGGAAGCGCGGAGGACGTATTTCTACTCCCTGCTGGACTCAGGGGCGGATATTATATGGGCTCACCATCCCCATGTCATGCATGACTGGGAGGTTATAACCGACGAGGGACAGAGCTTCGAGGAAGGAAGTTCCTCGGAACTTCCTTCCTCAGGGGAGTACCTGGGGCGCAAGCTCATCATGTATTCCATGGGCAATTTTATCTCAGGCCAGCGTTTTACCCGCAACCTGGAAAACCCCGGAGCGCCGCGAGAGTATACCGGGGACAGTATTCTGCTCCGGGTGCGGCTCGAAAAAGATGACCAGGCCCGCATCACGGAGATCGTCCCTGTTCCCCTTACTGTCACCGTTGATCCCCAGGGTAAGTTGCAGCTGCATTATTTTACCGCGGAATTCATCGAATCCCTGAAGGAGCCGCTTGCCGGGTATTATACAAAACGTTTAGAATTAATGCAGAAATACAAAGGAAATACTATATGCAGATAAATCAGCGTCTTCCTGAAACAAGGGGAGGCGAATCGCCCCATGATCTTCCCGTATATCAGCAGAAGCAGCGTATACTGGAGATGCTTGAACACAATCAGGTTATCGTTGTACAGAGCCCCACCGGTTCGGGAAAAACGACTCAGCTTCCGGTGATCCTCCATGAAGCGGGTTACTCATCCACGGGAATGATCGCCGTGACCCAGCCGCGCCGCATCGCCGCTCTCTCGGTCAGCGAGTTCATAGCCCGTCAGCTCGGAACCAGTTATCCGGGACTTGTGGGGTACAAGATGCGGTTTGAGGATAAAACCGATCAGAGTACCCGTATCAAGATTATGACCGACGGGATACTGCTTCAGGAGATGAAGCTCGATCCCTGGCTGAGCAAATACGCTGTGGTTATGGTCG
>JAISVD010000278.1 GCA_031271875.1 Spirochaetaceae bacterium
TTTGCAGGGCGAGCTCGGCGGCTCCGAAAACAGCGGCCACCGAAGTAAACGAAATAAACCTGGCGCGGATATAGCCTTGGGCGCCAAGGGATAGCAGCGAGACATGCAGCGCCACGCCGCCCTCCGGCTGGCCGAAAAAGGGCAGGAAAAACAGCGGGGAAACCTGATGCCCCCTTCCGGAACGCTGGCAAGTCCCCAAAAAAGTATTATCATTTAAACTGAAAGAAAATCAAGATTATGTTCCAAAGGAGGAATAATGGCAAAATTCATCTGCGCGGGAATACTTATGACGGCTCTGGTTTTCACTTCATGTATCAAAAATAAAATGAATCAGATAGATAATTCGGCAATGATCCAGGATATTACCCGCGCCGAAGAGGTACGGGAGGAGGAGCAGCAGCTGAAAGAAATCATTGAGGAGCGGGAAGAAGAGAGAACCGAAGCGCAGCAGTAGTACATATTGCACCCTGGCAGAGTCCCGGCTATTCCTGTTCCGGCCTGATCCACCTGTTGAGGGCGGCGTATAACAGCCCCTCATCAATGGGCTTGGTAATATGGTCGTTCATACCCGCCTCAAGACTTTGTTCCCGGTCACCGGACATGGCGTGGGCGGTCATGGCAATAACAGGCAGTTCCGTAAGTCCCATCTCGTTCCGTATGATCCCCGTCGCGGTAAGTCCGTCCATCTCCGGCATCTGGATATCCATGAGAACAAGAGCATAACTCTCTATTTTGAGCAGTTCTATCGCTTCCAGTCCGTTTGAGGCAATATCAACGGTAAAATTCTCCATCACCAGGAGCTCCTCCGCGAGGAGCTGGTTAATTTTATTGTCCTCAACCAGCAATATCCGTGAACCGCGGATATCCTCCCGGACAGCAACCTTATTATCCGTGGACACCACGGGGGTATACGGATTTTTACTGGGTACGCCATCATAAAAAATGTTACCGATAGTGTCATGGAGTGTCGAAAGAGTCACCGGCTTCTGGACAATGCCGCTTACCCCGGAGATATCCCCCGAAAGCTGATCCCGGGAAAATTGTTTCGAGATCGCAAGAATAACTCTGGGCATTGCGCTGCCGTATCTCAGGGAGAGCATTTCAAGAGCTCCGGAACAGTGTATATCCGGCTGCTGCCAGTCCAGAAATACAAGGTCCGCCTCCGGCATATCCCCTGCCCTGAGCTTGTCCGGGCCTTCATCAAAAGTGATCACCTCAATATGCCGGCACCGGAGGATTTCGAGCTGGAGACGGAAAAAACGGAGGGAGGTTGTATTATCTCCGATGAGCAGCACCCGCAGCAGCGCCAACCGGCTGTAACATCTGGGCACCTCCTGTCCGCTTGTCCTGAACCGCGCAGTAAAACTGAAACTCGTCCCTTTTCCCGGGGTACTTTCGCACCAGATACGGCCGCCCATCTGTTCCACCAGACTGCGAGAGATGGCAAGTCCCAGCCCGGTACCGCCAAAGCGGCGGGTCGTTGAGGAATCCGCCTGCCGGAAGGGAACGAACAGACCGCTGATCTGCTCCGAGGTGAGACCTATACCCGTATCGGTTATGGTAAAGCGGAGCATCACTTCCTCCTCATGTCCGGCATCCGCCAACTGTTCTATTGCAAGCACAGCGCCGCCGTTTTCGGTAAACTTGATGGAGTTACCCAGAAGGTTAAGGAGTACCTGGTTAAGCCTGAGACTGTCCCCTATGAGCGCATCGGGCGCGTCGGGTTCTATCTGTACGGAAAAAAAGAGCCCTTTTTCAATCAGTTTATCGATAAACATATCCAGCAGGTCGCTGAGAACACGCTGAAGGGAGAATTCAACATACTCAAATTCAAGTTTTCCCGCTTCAATTTTTGAAAAATCGAGAATATCATTTATGATCCGCAAAAGAGATTTCGCAGAAAGCTGTGTTTTTTCAATATAAAAACGCTGCTTCTCCGTCAGTTCCGTGTGCATGACCAGATTCGTCATTCCCAGAATGGCGTTCATGGGGGTACGTATCTCATGGCTCATATTGGCGAGGAATTCGCTTTTCGTGCGCGCGCTTTCCTCGGCTATATCCCGTGCCAGAAGGAGCTCCTCATGGGTCTTTCTGATCTCCGCGAGATGGGCTTTCTGTTCCGTAAGATCACGCATATACCCGGCAATAACATAGCCCTCACGGTACTTCACCCGCACCAGAATGACCTCCGCCGGAAAAAGCATACCGTCCGCTTTTCTGTGGGTCCATTCAAATACTTCCCGCCCGGTGTTGAACGCCTTGAGCACCTGCTGTGATATGGTAGTGACACTCAGCTGTCCATCCTCCTGGAATTCCGGGGACAGCCTGCCAAAAGAGGCCAGATATTCCTTCTTTGTCTTCATACCGAAGAGCCGGACCGCTTCCATATTGCAGTCGATATAGTTGCAGTCCTTATCCAGAAAAATGCACGCCAGCGGTGTGGCATCCAACATGATCTGGTTCCGCTCATCAGCGGCCTTGATCTCCCGCAGATCCCGGGCATATCCGACGATACGGTAACTGTTCAGCCATTCCACACGGACAAGAGTAATCTCTGCGGGAATCTGCACACCGGAGGGAAGCACATGCAGCCATTCAAACACCTCCCGGCCCGTTTCCAGTGCACGGCGGAGCTGGGTGGTATGATATTCGGCGCTGGCCCTTCCGTTTGGTTGGTATTCAGGGAACAGACTGTCAAATTTTGCCAGGTACTCCTGTTTTGAAGAGAGCTGATACAAACGTACCGATTCCTGATTGCAGTCTATGATATTCAGATTCTCATCCCAGAAGGTACAGGCCAGGGGGGTCGCGTCAAGCATTATCTGAATCCGCTTTTCTGCCTCCTGTATCTGTTCATATGACTCGGTCAGTTTTATCTGGTCACTGACATCCCGCGCGCCGCCGTAGATTATGATACTTTCGCTGTTATTCCGGGGATGGACGAACCCGAATATCTCCTGCCACTTCCATTTTTCCTCAAGCCTGTTCCAGACCCGATATCGGGAAGTATACCCTCCGTTCCCGGAGAAGAGCTCAAAACGCTCACTGAGCATCCGCTGCTGGTCATCGGGATGGCAGTGGTTTCTCACATAATCCATCCATTCAAAACGTATGGAATCCCTGTCTATTCCGAAGAGGTTTTTGTTAAATGTGTTTCCGTAAAAATTCAGTATATATTCCGGCAGGCACAGTTCAAACAACCCCAGACATCCGGCATCCTGTATCCGGGGAAGATATGTCATAAACTGCTTGGGCAATGGACGTAATTCTTCTATAGATTTTCTCTTATCTGTCAAATGACCCATATCTATATTATACATTCAATTAAGGGAATTAGGGAAGATCGGGGGATTATCTTTTGACAGGTCTGTTTCCGGGGAGGGGGCCGCAGGAGGCATTTTTTGAAAGAGGGACAGAGCTGGCGGCGAACCGGAGGTATTCAAAATCTGCGGTTCGCGTTACCATTGACGGCGGTTTCAGGGTTTACCAGCGGCGGTTATCGTGTCTGCTCCGGAAACCGTTGTGGCGGGGCTGGTCATAGTTGTACATTCCGGCTTCCATACCAAATCCGCAGCCGTAACCTCCTCCCCGGAACCGGCCGTTCAGGTCATAGTCCTTACCATTAAAGGTCATTTT
>JAISVD010000282.1 GCA_031271875.1 Spirochaetaceae bacterium
GGCGAGGTCGTGGTTATCGATGAAAACTTCGGTGTCCGTGTTACCGAAATTCTGTCTCCGGTGGAGCGTGTATCTGAGTTGAGCTAAAATGCGGGTTTTTCCGGGATACGGCATTCCGGAAAGGCTTTTTTGGTAAAACAGCGGAGATTCCTGGTGGGTGGTTTCTCCGTTTTGTATTATTGATACGGATGAAATGCGTTTTTTCGCTTTTCATGTAGTTGGGGGGACTGCTACGTATTTACTCAAAAAACTATTTGTTTTTCTTTTTACAGGGATTGTCTTTTGCTCTGTTATATCCGCACAGACTGCGGAAGAGGGGGCCTCGGATGCTGTGACGGAGGATTCCGTTCAGGAGACTTCCGATCTTTCCGCTCACCGCTCCGATCAGGCCCTGCCCGATGAAACGACGCTCATGTTTGTCCGGCCCGATACATCTGGACCCTCCGGCGTATCGGAAGGAACAGGGACTTTCATGCTTTTCCTGCGCATGGTTGTTGTACTCGCTCTGGTGGTGGCCTGTATATATGTTATAGGACGGCTGCTGCGCCGGGCGGTCAATCCGGCGCTGCCTCCCGATCCCTACATAAAAAAGGCCGCCTCGGTCACTCTTTCTCCGGGAAAAACCGTCCATGTCATTACCGTCGGTTCCCAGGCCTTTGTCGTAGGGGCCGCGGACAATGGTGTGACCCTGATAGGGGAACTCACCGACAGGGAGCTGATCGACGCCATGAACCTTCACGGCGGGAATGAACCTTCGGGAAAGCCCAGGGACTTCGCCTCCCTGCTGGCCTCTTTCTGGCCCGGTAATATGAATCGCGGTTCGGCGAACCAAGGTTCGGCAGAAAGACGGGGCGGAGCTTCTCCTGAGAGGGCGGACCTTTCCGTTTCCGCGGAGGAGACCACTGAGTACCTCCGCAGGCAGCGGGAGCGGCTTCGGGAGGGCGCTGACCGGAACAAACAGGGGGAGCAGAGCGTTCCCGGGGAACAGCCATGAAGCGGATCATTCTTTTGCTTGTTATAGGCTGCATTCTGTTTCCCTTCCCCGCCGCCTCCCTCTATGCCCAGACAGGGCTGCCCCCGCAAGCCTCCCAGGGGGTAACTGCGATGCCTGCCCCCGCTCAGAACGCTCCTGCCGGAGGAGGGGCGATCCCCTTTGTGGACCTCTCGATACGTCAGCCCCGGTCAAACCAGGAGGTTGCTTTTTCGATCCAGCTTCTGCTGCTGGTCACGGTCATAACCCTCGCGCCCAGTATCCTCATTCTGGCAACCTGCTTCCTCCGTCTGTCCATTGTTCTGGATTTTATAAAAAGAGCCCTTTCACTCCAACAGGTCCCGCCGACCACGGTATTGAACGGTATAGCGTTTTTTCTCACCATCTTTATCATGTGGCCGACCTTTACCGCGATGTATGAAAACTCCTTCCGCCCCATGGCGGAGGGACAGATCAATATCGAAACAGCCTACAGGGAGGCGGAAGCGCCCATAAGGCTGTTCATGTTTAACCAGATGTATAACGATACCAGTTATATCGACCTGTTCATGCAGATGGGAAGCCTGCCTCGTCCAAGCACCATAGCCGAGGTTCCTACGCATATCCTTATCCCGGCCTATATTCTGCATGAACTCACGGTGGCATTCAAAATCGGTATTCTGTTATATATCCCGTTTATTGTAATCGATATGGTCGTGGCGAGCGTGCTCATGTCCATGGGTATGATCATGCTTCCTCCGGTACAGATATCGATGCCCTTCAAACTGATTCTGTTTATTCTGGTGGACGGCTGGGGACTGCTGACCCAGCAGCTGTTCAATTCGATCATACGCTGAGAAATCGTATTAAGGGAGGTGCTGAAGTCTTATGAGTATCGGTGCTCTGGTATCGCTGCTCCGCAGCGGTGTTCTGCAGATTGTTATTATGTCCGCGCCTATTCTCTTCGCCGCACTGATTGTGGGTCTTGTGGTAGCTATTTTTCAGGCAACCACCTCGATTCAGGAGCAGACTCTTACGTTTGTACCGAAAATTCTGGCCATCCTCGGGATGCTCGCCCTGCTGGGGCCATGGATGTTTGCTTCCATGCGGGAGTATACAATCAATCTCTTCAATCTGATACCGATGATAACGCGGTAAAAACGGATGCTGGAGCAGCTGGTCAGCGGAGCGCCGGTTTTCTTTCTCGTCGCCATACGCTGTTTTGCCCTTATTTCCACGGTTCCCCTGCTCTCGACAAACGCCGTACCCCGGGCGGCGAAGGCTGCCCTGGCCGGATACACGGCGTTTATCGTTCTGCCTTCGGCGCTTTCCGCGGGGTGGAATGTTCCCCCCTTCAGCCTTGATTATGCCATGCTGGTTATCGGTGAGGCTCTGATAGGGATCATCACCGGTTTCTATATCTCCCTCATATTCGGGGCCTTCAGCACCGCCGGACAGTTCTTTACGTATCAGATGGGCTTCGGCGCTTCGGAAGTGTATGACGCCCTCGCCCAGGTGGAGAACCCTCTTATGGGACAGTTCTTCAACCTCATAGCGATGCTGCTGTTCCTGCAGGTTCGGGGATTTCACCAGCTTTTTCTGGGGGGAATATTCCGCAGTTTCCAGTCGATCAACGCCCTGACCCTTGCAGCGGAGCGGGAGCAGTTCCTCAATTTTCTGCTCCGGGGATTGACGGAACTGTTTTTCGATGCCATGATGATCGCCCTTCCCATACTGGGAACCCTCTTTCTCGTGTCGATCTGTACCGGACTGCTGTCCAAGGCAGCCCCCCAGATGAATCTGCTTTCCGAAGGTCTGCCGATTACGATCCTTGTGGCGTTTCTGCTTCTGACCTGGCTCCTCCCGATACTCTGCAATGTATTTATAAATGCCTTTGACGCGGCGTTTATACGATTTGAAGACCTGCTGTCCTCTGTTACCGGGGCGCGCCTGTGACGGCCTCTGTTGTTTCTCCGGCAGACCGGGAGCTCCCCGCCGGTGAGTTCCTGTACCTGACCGAGTTCTGTACTGTGTGCAGAACTCAGGAGTCCCAGGCGGCCCTGCTCGCCGGGGTAGATCTCCAGTGGTTTGCCGCGGAAGATGAGGGCCGCACCGAGGAACCCTCCGAATACAAGCTGCGCAAGGCCCGGGAGGAGGGGCGGGTTGCCAAGAGCCAGGAGATCAGCGGCGCGCTGGTTCTCCTGCTTCCGGTGATAACCCTTATCATCTGCGCGCCCTGGATGATGGAAACCTGCATCAGGATTATCCGTTTTTATTTTGACCGCTGCACCCAGGCGGAGATCACCGACCGGGCGCTCCTTTCAGCGTTTTTTACCTACTTTCTCCAGATGATGCTCCCCATAGCGGTTACCGCCATGGTAGCGGGCATTGCCGCCAATATAATCCAGAACGGCGGATTCATTTTTTCCACCAAACCGATTGAACCGAAGTTTTCGAAGATCCTGCCGAAATTCGGTGAATACTTCAGGAAGACCCTTTTTTCGTTTGAAGGATTCTTCAATGTCATAAAATCGATTGTCAAGGTGGTTATCATCGGTTTTGCGGCCTATCTGGTCATACGCAGCGATATGTCCAGATTGCTCTCCCTGATAAATGTGAGCCTCTGGTCGGGCATACAATATATCGCCGGGATGTCGGCGAAGCTTCTGGTAATGGCATCCATGGTTTTTCTCGTGATCGCCATTCCCGACTACATTGTGCAGCGGCGGCAGTTCCGGGAGTCCCTCAAGATGACCAAGCAGGAGGTCAAGGAGGAGTACAAGATGATGGAGGGGGACCCGCTGGTCAAGAGCAGGCTCAGGCAGCGTATGCATGAGATGATGAACCAGAATATGGCGGTCAACGTTCCAAAGGCGGATGTGATTATCACAAACCCGACCCACTTTGCCGTTGCCATCCAGTGGGACAGGCAGACCATGCAGGCTCCCATGGTTACCGCCAAGGGGCAGGACGGGGTTGCCCAGCGCATAAAAGAGATTGCCAGGGAAGCGGGGGTGCCGATTATGGAAAACAAGCCCCTCGCCCGGGCTCTCTATGCGGAAGTTGAAATTGGTGATATTATACCCGAAGATTATTATCAGGCGCTGGCGGTTATACTGGCGAAGATCTACGCCATGGATAATGCCAAAGCAAAAAGCCGCGGTTTAAATGACAATAACCGCTCTTTATGGTAGATTATATGTATGGTCGCAATTGCAAAACTGAGAAAGTTTTGCAATTGTTTCGAATTACAACTGAGCAGAACAGATAAGCGGGTGGGGGCTCATGGCCGAAAGGCAGAAACTGTTTCAGAATTCCAGTGACCTCTTTATAGCAATAGGCGTTATTGTCGTGATAATGATGCTTATCGTACCGCTGCCGACGGTATTGCTGGATACGCTGATGGCGGTAAATCTGCTCTTATCCCTTCTGGTGCTGCTCATTGTCCTGTACACTCCCCGGGCAATAGATTTTTCAGCCTTTCCCACGGTACTGCTCATTCTGACCGTTTTCGGTCTCGGACTCAACGTATCCTCTACCCGCCTCATTCTGGCCCTGGGGACGAGATTCGACGGAAGGATGGTCAGGGCCTTCGCCTCCTTTGTTGTCGGTTCCTCCGGGACCGAAGGTGTGGTCATCGGTTTTGTCATCTTCATCATCCTCATCGCGGTACAGACCTTTGTCATCACCAAGGGCGCCACCCGGGTCGCCGAAGTCGCCGCCCGGTTCACCCTCGACGCCATGCCCATGAAGCAGGCCGCTGTGGAGGCGGAATACAACTCAGGGGCCATAACCGAGGAGGAGGCCCGCAAGCGGAAATCCGAGGTGCAGCGGGAAGCGGACTTTTACGGCTCCATGGACGGCGCCACCAAATTCGTTTCCGGCAACGTAAAGATCGGCATATTCATCACGGTCATCAACCTCGTGGTGGGACTCATCTTCGGGATGATATTCCACGGGGAGAATTTTACCTCCTCCATCGGCATATACGCGACCCTCACCATCGGCGACGGACTGCTCGCCCAGCTTCCCTCGCTGCTTGTTTCTGTCGCGACCGGTATCATCGTCACCCGCTCCGTCTCCGACGACACCCTCGGCAACGACCTCAAAAACCAGTTTTCCCGGAACGCCCGGATATACTTCATCGGCGCCGCCACGATGGCGCTTATCGCTTTTCTGCCGGGTTTTCCCTGGTATGTGCTGCTGCCCCTCGCCGCGTCCCTCGCCTAT
>JAISVD010000265.1 GCA_031271875.1 Spirochaetaceae bacterium
TTATTATTCAGGGATATGTTCTCAATCGGTAAAAAAAATCAGGTGAGCAAAAGGAAGCACCCTGTTGCGTTTTTTTTTACTATCTTGTCCGGTTAGATGGATTTTGATAAACTGCTGTAAAAGAGGTACTGATTTTATGATCGTAATGAAATTCGGCGGGTCCTCCGTTGCGAATGCGGAGCGTATTCGCCATGTTGCTTCTATTATACAGCGCTATGTGGTGGAACGGCCTGTGGTGGTACTTTCGGCGATGGGTGATACCACGGATCATCTGCTTGAAGCCGCCGACCGGGCGGTTGGAGGTGTTGTGGATATTTCCCGGGTTGAATCGCTGCACCGGGATGCAGCGGCGGATCTTGGGATATCATTTTCAGCTGTCGAATCGCTTCTCGCGGACCTGCGTACCCTGCTTACGGGCATTTCCCTGCTTCGGGAGCTCACTGACCGTACACGGGATTACCTTGTTTCATTCGGGGAGCGGCTTTCGGTACGGATGATGGCGGAATGGCTCACCAAGAGCGGACTTCCCGCGACAGCCTGTGACGCCTGGGATGTCGGGTTCATATCGGACTCCAATTTCACGGCTGCCGATCTTCTTCCCGAGACATGGGAGAAGATCCGCGAAAAGCTCGGTCCTTATGATAAAGGTGAAGAGGTTGAAATTCCCATAGTGACCGGATTCATCGCGAAGGACAGGAACGGGTATATTACCACCCTCGGACGGGGCGGGAGCGACCTTACCGCCACTGTTATCGGCAGCGCGATGAGGGCAAAGGAGATACAGACCTGGAAGGATGTTGACGGTATCCTGAATGCGGATCCCCGTATCGTGCCCAAGGCCAAACCTGTTGCGGTTATCACCTACGATGAGGCGGCGGAACTCGCCTATTTTGGAGCGCAGGTGCTGCATCCCCGCTGTATGCAGCCCTGTCTCGCGACGGGTACTCCGGTGCGGGTAAAGAACTCCTATAATCCGGTTGCCCCCGGTTCACTAATCCTCATGGAACACATCGTCGATCCCCTGCCGGTGCGTGCCATCACTTCAAAAAGCGGGGTCACCCTCATCGATATTGTCTCCTCCCGAATGCTCGGACAGTACGGTTTTCTGGAGCAGGTATTTCATGTTTTCGCTAAACACCGGCTGAGTGTCGATGTGATCGCTACCAGCGAGGTGTCCGTTTCCCTTACAGTGGATTCCCGGGGAGACATACCCGGGGTGGTTGAAGAGCTTGAGCGGATCGCAAGCATTGAGGTGAAGGAGAAGCGCTCGATTGTTACCATTATTTGTGATGTCGGCAGGTCCAGCAAAATACTCGCCTATACCTTCAGGGCTCTGGACAGCGAGAACATCAATGTGCAGATGATCAGCCAGGGGGCGTCAAAAGTCAATATCAGTTTTATCTGCGATGACAGCGAGGTAAAACGGGTCATCCAGTTGCTGCACCATGCGTATTTTACGGAGATGGAAGAGGAGGCTGTATGAAGATAGCCCTTGTCGGTTTTGGAAAGATGGGACACATGCTGGCCTCCGCCGCAGAGCGGAGAGGTCACGAAATTGTACTTACCGCAGACCCCTCTGCGGCCGACGCTTCTGTTAAATCAACCTCCCCCGCTGAAATCGCCGGAGCGGTGACTGCTTCAGGAGTCCAGGGGATAATCGAATTTACCCATCCCTCCTCCGTGCTGGGAAATATCCGGGCGCTCCTTCCGACGGGAATTCCCCTGGTAGTGGGTACTACCGGCTGGAACGATTCGGTTCCCGAAATCAAGGCGCTTGCGGAAGAGTCTCGGGGGTATCTTCTCCATTCGGCGAATTTCTCCCTGGGGGTTAATCTGTTTTACCGGATCGTCGCCGAGGCGGCGAGGCTCTTTGCCGAGTTTGATGAGTACGATGAGGCTGTTTTTGAGGCCCACCATAACAAGAAGGCCGACAGCCCCTCCGGGACGGCCCTGGAGATCGCGTCGGTGATACTCAGAAACTGCCCCCGAAAGACCGAAGTTGTTACCGGCCCCTTTGACCGCCCCCCCCGTCAGGAGGAGCTCCATGTGGCGAGTCTCCGGGTCGGCGCCGTACCCGGTACGCATACGGTCGTTTTTGACTCAGTTCCCGATACTATCGAACTGACCCACCGCGCCCGAAGCCGTGAAGGTTTGGCTCTCGGCGCAGTCCGCGGACTTGAATGGCTCGTATCCGCTGCCGGTTCAAGAACGCCGGGGCTGTTCACGATGGATGATGTGTTTGCGGATATGTAAGGGTAGACTTCCTTTTTTCAGAAATTGCCGCTGTAAAACAGCTCCGCATGGTCCCGTGCGGAGCGGGTATCTTCTGCGTTTATCCAGCGAACCCCGGGGATCCCCCGGAAAAAGGTGAATTGCCGCTTGGCGTATCTTCTGGTGTCCCGGCGGATCATATCTCCCACGGCTTCCGTGTCGATTGTCTCCCGCCGGGGTTCCGGGTCAACCATAAAAAACTCCCTGTATCCAATCGCCTGCATCCCCGGATCTTCCGCAGTGTACCCTGAATCGAGGAGTCCGAAAAATTCCTCCACCAGCCCCTGCTCAAACCTCCCCGTGACCCGGCGGTTTATTCTGCCGTAGAGTTCCTCCCGGGGCAGCTCTATACCCATAAGGTAAAACCTGTATCCCTTCCGGAGGGTGTCCGGCATTCTGAAGGAACTGAGGGGCCGGTTTGAAGCGGTGTACACTTCCAGAGCACGGAGGATACGGTATTCGTCGTTTATATGAATGCGGCCGGCGCTTACCGGATCAAGGCCGTTCAGGAACGCCCAGAGCTTTTCCGGCCCCTCCCGGTCCATCCGCAGCCTCAAGTTTTGCCTGACCGCTTCGTCCGAATCCGGCGTTGCAGGCAGCCCATACAGAAAGTTACGTATATAGAAAGCCGTACCGCCCATTATGACGGGAATTTTTCCCTGTCCGGCGATATCCTGCACAGCCCTGTCGGCGAGACGCACAAAATCACCGGCAGAAAACTGCCTGTGCGGAGGATATACATTGATCAGATGGTGGGGGAGAGCGGAAAGCAGCGCCTGTTCCGGTTTTGCAGTGCCGATATTCAGTCCGGTATATACCTGCATGGAATCGGCGCTGATTATCTCCGTCTTTCCGGCAAGGGATGAACTTCCCCCTGCCGCAAAAAGCTGCTCCGCCAGGGCGGTCTTTCCGGACGCGGTTGGTCCGAAGATTACCAGGATAGGAATATCCGGTGACGGGCCGCCCATGTTA
>JAISVD010000133.1 GCA_031271875.1 Spirochaetaceae bacterium
TGTTCAGGCAGCGCGCTGAAATTGCCCGCATGTACACCGCCGCCTTTCAGGGGTATGATTTTATCCAGCCCCCCCCGGACGGAGCGGGTAACGCATGGCACCTCTATCTGCTGCGGATCGTGCCGGAAAAACTGAAAATAGGACGGGACGATTTTTCGGCCATCCTCCGGGAGCGGGGGATCGGAACGTCGATGCATTTCATTCCCCACTTCCGGCTCACCTACTGGAGGAACCGTTACTCCCTCCGCCCGGAGGATTTCCCCCATGCGGAAAAACAGTTTCAGACAACGATCTCCCTGCCGCTCTGGCCGGGTATGACGGAGGAGATGGCTCGGAGGGTTATCGATGCGGTAACGGAGATCGGGAAGGAGCATTATGGCAGCCCGTAAGCCGTTGAAGAGGTATGATCCCGGCAACAGATCCTCCTTTTCCTTTTACCGGGACATCAATTTTCCCAATCTGTATCACGCCGTCATCGTCCGCAGCACCATATGCAGGGGAAAGCTTCTCTCCCTCACCCCGCCTGAGCTTCCGGCGGGGTACTCCTTTTTCTCCGCCAGGGATATTCCCGGAAAAAACAGCATGGAGACCTTTAACGGTACAATTCCGCTTTTCGCTGAGGGGTTGATACAGTATGAAGGGGAACCCCTCGGGATGATCGTCGGCCCGGACAGGAGAGAGGCGGAACAGCTTGCCCTTCAGGTAACCGTGGAAGCCGAAGAGCTGCCGCCGCTGGAGTTTTCCCGCGATTTTGACCCGGAACAGATCCTGGCCCAGCGGATAATTACCTCCTCTGGAGGAGCCCCCTCCGGGGAGGTTACCCCGGAGAAGTTTGAACCCGGCAAGGATGCGCTGACAGAGGAAACGACCTACAAGACGATCCCCGGTTACCAGAATTTCGGTGAACCCGCAGGCGCTGTCGTGTCATGTAACGGGGAAATCCTTGAAATCTATACCCCCACCCAGTGGCCCTACCATCTCCGTGCCGCCGCAGCAGGCGCGGCGGGGATCAGTGAACATGCGGTATTCATCCACCAGACAATTCCGGGAGAGACCACCTCCGGGGGGATATGGTTTCCCTCCCTCGTGGCTGCCCTGGCCGCCGCCGCGGCGGTGCTGCTGAAGAAAACCGTGCGGCTTGCCTTTACCCGGTATGAGGATTTCTGTTATGCCCACAGGGAAGCCCCGGCGGAGATTACCCACAGGACCGTTTTTGACACTGAAGGACGGCTTCTTTCCATGAATGTGCGGATCCTCATCGACGCAGGAGCGTACAGTCCGCTTATTGAAGAGATCGTTGACAGGACGGCTATCGCGGCGGCGGGAATGTATACGCCGGAACATTTCAATATAGAGGTATACGCACTGCGGTCGAGCCGTCCACCCATGGGCGCCGGTTATGACTGGGGAGAGGCCTGGGCGTTTTACGCCGTAGAATCCCATATGCAGCGGATCGCGGCGGAAACAGGATTTTCACCGGACCAGATAAAGCGTAAAAACGCGCTGACCCCCGACAGGAATATGATCACCGGAGTACCGAGCAAAAGCAGTGCGGCGATCCCCGTGCTCCTTGACGCCGTGATGGAATCAAGCGATTTCCTGCGGAAATACACAGCCTACGAATACCTTTCAAAGAAGCGGAACTCCCCGAGGGACGGACCGATGCGGGGTATCGGCCTCGCGGCCGCCTGGCAGGGCAACGGATTTCTGGGAGGTTCCCAGCCTCGCGGCTCTCAGTCACGGGGCAGTTATACCCTTGAAGTTGTGATGGAGACGGACAGCTCCCTTACGGTAAAAATGAATTCCTATTCCGCTTCTATTCTTCAGATATGGCGAAAAACAGCGGGGGATATCCTCGGGATAGATCCGGAGCAGGTACATTTTGACCAGCAGTCGGCAATCACCCTGGGAAACAGTGCGCCTGAAACACTCTCCAGCAACATTGTCATCATGACCCGGCTGCTGCGGAAGTGTTGTCAGACCATACAGAAACAGCGGTTCCGGCAGCCCCTTCCCATAACCGTGAAAAAAACATTTCAGTCCGCCAGGAAAGGCGCATGGAACAGCGGCGATTTTACCGGGCTTCCGTATACCTCCATGTCATGGGGCGCCGCAGTCATGGAGGTTGAAATAAACCCGGCCACATATCAGATACAGATACTGAACATCAGCCTCGCAGTGGAGGGCGGTGAGATTCTCCTGGAAAAAGCCGCCCGCACAACACTGACAAAGAGCATCAGCAGGGTACTCACAAAAATCGCCGGAACCTGTTCCTACATGCAGGAACAGACGCCTCCTGAACAGCGGATAACGACAAATTACGACGATACCACAATCCGCCGCAATGCGACGCCAAAGATACTCTTTGTTTCTTCCGAAGAGGAAGCGAAAGGGATAGGCGAGATCGCCTACAGCCTCATACCGGGGGCATTCACCGCAGCAGTCAGCCAGGCGGCCGGAGGAGAGATTGCTGAGGGCATGATAACGGAGATTCCCATATCCGCCGATGAAATTTTCAAACGGCTTCAGCGGAAACAGGAGCGGTGATGAAAATTCCATTTATACTGAATTCAGAGAATGTGATCGTGGAGGCGGAACCGGGGCAGCGGCTGCTGAATGTGCTGAGAAACAGCTTCAGGCTTGCGGGAACAAAAGAGGGCTGTACCGCCGGCCGCTGCGGGGCCTGCATGGTCCTCCTTGACGGGGCTCCGGTTTCATCGTGCCTCATACCGATTTCAATTATCAAGGACTGCGAGGTCATAACCCTTGAGTATTTCAGCCAGACCCCTGAATATGCGGATATCACCACCGGGTTCCGCCAGGCGGGAATAGAGCTCTGCGGTTTCTGCAGCGCCGGGAAGATTTTCACCGCCCACGGAATTCTCTCAAAAAATCTTCGTCCCACAAAGGATGATATCCGGGAGCAGCTTGTGGGGAATGACTGTAAATGTGTCAATTCGGAACTGCTTATAGCCGGCATCCGTCTCGCAGGGGTGCTGAAAAGGAAACGCCTTGATGAAAACTAGAAAGGCCACCGTTTATCAGGCGAAAAACCTCAATGATCTCTATTATATTCTCCGCAATATTCCCTCGGTATCTATTGTAGGCGGCTGCACCCGCATAGCAAAAGAACAGACGGGTACAGATATACTGCTGCCCGAGGCCGCAGTTTCCATCCGGGCTGTTCAGGAACTCAAACAGATCACCAAAACCGAGCGGTATATTGAGTTTGGGGCGGGGGTCACCTTATCACAGATTCTCGATCTGGGGGAAAAAAACCTCCCCGCAGTTCTGTTTGAGGGTATTGAAACGATTGCAACCCCGGCGATCCGGAATATGGGGACTATCGGGGGAAATGTGACCGGGCAGGCAATGAGAATGACCACCTATGCGCCCCTTCTCGCGCTGGACGCAAAGCTGGAAATCCGGGGCGCGGCGGAGAGCTACATGATTCCTATAGCGCAGTATTCGATACCGGGGCAGAACACCTTTATCAGCAGAATAAGGGTTCCCACCGATGAATGGGATGTTGCCGTTTTCCGGCGGGTCGGATGTACCCATTATATAAATGAAAAAACAGCTTCATTTGTTTTTCTCGCAAAGACAGAGAAAAATATCCTGACAAACTTCCGGGTGGCTTTTGCCGGCAATTTTGTTTTCAGGAGCAGACAGTATGAAAATATGCTGATAGGTTCATCGCTGCCGCTGTCGCTGCGATGGATCAATTTCATGATGGAAAAAGCGGCGGAATATCTGCTTTCCGAAAGCGTACTCTATCCCACTGGGGATAGTTACCCTGTTCTCAAATCGCAGTTTCTGAATCTGCTGCGGGAATCCTTCGGGATTCTCACATAAGAAAACCGGAGAGGTATCAGTTTTCACTGTCCTTTTTCTCTTTAACCTGCTTTGACAGTATCTCGTGGAGCGTTAAAAAGCGCTTTTTGTTATCATCCGAAATCGACATAAGATCCTCATGGGCGGAGAGGAGTTCATCCGCAGTGAGGGAGCTGTTGTTCTGCATATTGACCATGTTTTCCGGAAGGGGAACAGTAACCTGATTTATGGACAGAATACGATCCATCCCCATCTGCCTGAAGAGGCTGAGGCTTACCTCATCGGCGTGCTGTACCTCCAGTTTTCCACCCCTGGCGGATATGTGCCGGGAAAAACCGACCAGCAGCCCCAGAAAGGTTGAGTCCATATAGGTACATTCAGAAAGATCAACATATATATGGTTAACAGGCGGATCGATATCTATCCGTTCAAAGACTTTTCGTTTCAATTGGGGACAGCACTGGGCGGTTATGTGACCTTCCGCCTTCATATAAAGAGCAGAGTTCTCTTCTTTAAAAGATATCATGCTTGTATTTTAACCCGGTTCTGGATATAATTCAATTCAAATGTCACAAAATTCACCCATGATGATACAATATCAGCAGATAAAAACCCGTTACAGGGACGCGGTACTTTTCTTCCGGCTCGGTGATTTTTATGAAATGTTCAATGAAGATGCGGAAGAGATATCCAGGCTGCTGAACCTCACGCTGACACAGCGCGGCGGGGCTCCCATGTGCGGCGTCCCCTACCACGCTTCCCGTATTTACATCGCCCGCCTGCTCAGGCTGGGTAAAAAAATAGCCATCTGTGAACAGACATCCCTTCCGGCCCCGGGGAAGGGGCTGGCGGAGCGGAAGGTCATCGAGGTCATAACCCCCGGTACAACGGTGGAGGAGGAGTATCTCGAACAGGGAACGAATAACTTTCTTGCGGCTCTCGTTACGGTGTCCCTCAGGGGGGAACCCTGGGCGGGGTTCGCATATATAGATATATCAACCGGCGAATTCTGCGCTTCCCGCTGGTCGGCGGCACGGATGGACGAGCAGCTCAGGAAGGAGCTGGGCCGTGTTTTTCCCCGGGAGATGCTTCTGCCCCAGAGCCTCGCCGACAGCCCCGAGGTGAAGGAGATTCTGGAGGAGTACCCGGATCTGGTGCTGAATGTGTATCCCGACTGGCATTTCGCCCCGGAGGCGGCGGAAAAACGGCTGAACGAGCAGTTCGGCACCGCAAACCTCAAGGCCTTCGGACTTACCCCCGGCGCGCCGGAGATACCGGCGGCGGGGTTTCTGCTGGAATACCTGTCCGGGACCCTTGTCCCCGCAGGAACCACCGCAAACGGCTACAGAGCGGGAGGGGCTGCGGTTCTGCTCGAAAAAACAGATGCCGTTCTTCCCCACATTACCGGACTCAAGATGTATACGGACAGCCAGTTTGTTATACTCGACGATTCATCCAGGAGGAATCTGGAGATCGTTTCAAACCTCCGGGACGGGTCGGTTCAGTATACCCTGCTGGATATACTGAACCATACCTGCACCCCTATCGGCAGCAGGCTTCTGCGGAAATGGCTTCTCCACCCGCTCACGGACTCACAGAGTGTGAAGGCCCGCCAGGACCAGGTGGAGAAACTTGAGGCGGCCGAGCGGAAACTTGACGACATCAGGGAGAGGCTCTCCCGGGTTCTGGACATAGAAAGGCTGGTCAGCCGTATCTCCATGGACAGGGCCCACGCACGGGATCTGCTCGCTCTCAGGAGCAGCCTGAATGCGTTTCTGTCCGTAAAAAACGAAGCGGAGGAGGCGGGTTTTCTCTTTTCCGATGTCCTGACCTCCGGGACGCTTGAGTCTGCGGATGCTATTATACAGCTCATCGGGCAGTCCATAAAGGATGATCCTTCGGTACTGCTTACCGAGGGTAATCTGATAAAAACCGGCTGGTCTGCGGAGCTTGACCATATCCATGAGCTCAAGACCAATTTTACCGGTATCCTTGATTCATATCTTGAAGAGGAGAAGGTAAAAACGGGTATCCAGAATCTGAAGATACGCTACAACCGGATGATCGGGTATTACATCGAGGTCACCAGGGGAAATCTTGCATCGGTTCCGGCCCATTTTATCCGCCGCCGGTCTCTGGTAAACGGCGACAGGTTCAGTACAGAACGCCTTGAGGAACTCGAACGGGAGCTTACCAACGCCGATCAGCGGATAATCGAAAAGGAGCGCATCCTTTTTATCGATATCAGGAACAGGCTCAAGCAGTCGATATCCGCCATGCTGGATATCTCTTCGGAGCTGGGGATGCTGGATGTGCTCCAGTCTTTTGCGTGGACGGCGCGGCAGTGGGGATGGGTGCGTCCCACTGTGGACGATTCCCGGGCGATGGTGATAGAGGAGGGCCGCCATCCGGTGGTCGAGAACTATCTGCCCTCCGGTGAATTCGTTCCCAATTCGATCCATCTCGGTGAAAACGGAAAGACCTTTGCGCTGATCACCGGGCCGAATATGGCGGGAAAGAGTACCTATCTCCGGCAGAACGCGCTTATTGTGCTTATGGCTCAGACCGGTTCATTTGTGCCCGCCGTCCGGGCGCATATCGGCATAGTGGATAAGATATTCTGCCGGGTGGGAGCGTCGGATAATCTCGCCCGGGGTGAATCGACCTTCCTCGTGGAGATGAACGAGACCGCCCATATTCTGCGGGCCGCGACGGAGTCGAGTCTTGTTATCATGGACGAGGTCGGACGGGGAACATCCACGGAGGACGGCCTTTCCATTGCCTGGGCTGTTTCGGAACATCTGCTCAATACAATAAAGGCGAAGACCCTCTTCGCGACCCATTACCATGAAATTTCGCGGCTGATCCATCCCGCGCTCTGCTGCCTCTGCCTCGAGGTTCTTGAGCGGGAGGGGCATATCGTATTTCTCAAAAGGGTGCAGGAGGGCGCTTCGGATAACTCATACGGCATCTACGTTGCCAAACTTGCAGGGGTTCCTCCTGCAGTGGTCGAACGGGCTAACAGTATCCTCGATCATATCCAGCAGACAGGCTCTCCCGATGATCGTATCATCGGGGATACAATGCTCGGGGATACGATTCCTTCGGCAGAGCAGGCTCCCGCTGTGCAGGAGGCGGAACAACAGACCGCCGCTCCTGCTTTTTCAGCTCCGGGGCTTTTTTCCCGGGAGGAGCTTATACTCGATGAGATACTTTCGGTGGATCCCGATAACACGACTCCTCTTGAGGCCCTGAAAAAGATTGCCCGGTGGAAGATGGAGCTGGGAAACCGCCAATCCTGAAAAACGTATAACTTTTCCGATTATTCTTATATGAACATATTTTCTCTCTTTTCAGTAATGGCGGGGGGAGAAAAAATATGATATGGTATAGGGAGGAGGCTGAAATGTATTCAAGTTATACAGTAAAAGCTGATGAATTAACGGAAGGATTTCTCAAGGGCTTAAAGGAAACCTATAGGGAGAAGAAGATAGAAATAGTCGTATATGAGGTAGACGATGAAACAGACTATCTGATGCGTTCAGAGGCAAACCGGGAACATCTG
>JAISVD010000168.1 GCA_031271875.1 Spirochaetaceae bacterium
AATCATAATCCTTATTTTTTCACCGAAGAATTTTTGCCCAAAGGAGATAAAAATATTGACCAGCTCTTTGCTTAACAAGATAACAGAAATAATCGCGACAATATGCAAACCATCCCGTAATGGTTTGTGCTGTTCCACAAGCAAAGCAATGCTGTTAACGGTGTATTGCAGCACATAGGCGTTGACCTGCGCCGTCAAAGCCCCGATGGAAGTCAGCGCCAGCGCCAGCACAACCAGCCATTTATACGGACGGACATAGGGGGCGATATTTTTGAAAAGTTGAAACAGATTCATTTCCACCAGCCTGTAATCATCTTCACTCCCAGACAGCAAGGGCGCCTGTGAGTTCTGCGGCGAGAACCCGCTTACCGGAGGCGGCCAGAATGTCGGCAAAGAGTTCAAACCCGGAACGGATACTGTTTTCTTCGGCCCATGTTCTGATAACCGGATAGGAGAGCATCTTTTTAAGGACCTCCGCAAAGGAGACATAGGTAAAACCGATATCACGCTCTTCCACTGCGTTATATATTCTGGTAAATGCGGAAAGGCTTCCCAGCAGCGAAACCGACAGAGCCCTGTCGGTACGCCCGCTGCGGAGGTAAAAGGCGGCAAGCTGATTGTACGCGGGGATTTCCATATAAGCGTTGTGGCGATAGAGCTCAAAGAGCTTATCGAGGGTTATCCCCGTATCAAGTATCCTCAACACGGAATGCAGCAGGGGAGATTCATTCCCCGGCTGCCCAAAGGCCTCATCATGGGCCAGTATGAGCAGCAGGTATTCCTCATATTTCGTATATTCATCGTTCAGCCCCGCGAGACCCGCAAGCTCATACAGAATACTGTAATCCAGAGAGGGCACATTAAGATATTCCCGCTCATTCCACGCCGCAAGCAGATACTCTTCGGCGAGTTTATATTCACCCTCACGGATATAGATTCTTCCCATAAGATAACGGGATTCAGGATATACGGAACCAGCGGAGATATAGGAAACCAGCTGGGTTATCGAATTGTCAAAAAAATCGGAACCGTGAATACGGAGCAGGTCGTCCAGTATCTCCAGGGCATCAGCGGACTGGCGCTCCTCCAGAATCCAGATAACGGAAGATATAGTGTCGCCAACCCGGCGTACCTCTGCGGGTTTGAGCGCCTCGGTCAAAACGGAAACGCGCCACCCGGTTTCGTTTTTCTTGTTCACCCACGCCTGCTCGGCGAGCATGAGAGCGGTTCCGTACTCCCCCTGCTCAAAGGCGGTCTCCGCCTGGGCAAGGACCCGCCACGAATAGGTTTCAGGTTCCGGCTTTACCGGTGTCTGGGCCGTAATATATGAAGAGATCAGCAGAAAACAGCATATAGCGGCAAAAATATGTCCCCGATACATTCAGTCAGTGTTCCTTTTCACAGCTTCTCCAGTTCCTCCCTGAATGCGGCATCCGCACCTTCAGCGGATACCGTGCGCACCTTTTCACCCTTGCGGAAGATGATAACCGTATCGCCCGCACCGGTAATACCGATATCCGCGTGCTGAGCCTCTCCGGGGCCGTTTACCACACAGCCCATAACGGCAACGGTAATGTCCTGTCTGCGCGACAGCAGTTCACTCTGCCAGCGGTCAACAAAACCGTGTACATCAAACCCGTTCCTGCCGCACCGGGGACAGGAGACGATCCGCACACCGCCGGAGCGCTTTCCGGTCTCCTTCAGTATCTCCCCGCCGGCGATGACCTCATCGATCATGGACGAGGAGAGACTCACCCGTATGGTTGACCCGATCCCCTCTCCCAGCAGACGGCTGAAAGCCAGGGTACTCTTTACGATCCCCCCGATGAGGGGCCCCGCCTCGGTCACGCCGATATGGAGGGGGTAATCAAAACGCCGGGCAAAAGCCTCATTCGCCTCGATGGTCTCCGCCACGGAGGAAGCCTTCATCGACACCACCACATTGTGAAAATCCAGTTCCTCAAGAAGCTCCGTCTCACGAAAGGCTGTTTCCGCGAGGGCCTCGGCGCGGCTCATTGTACCCGCCGCGACCTGCTTCCTCAGATCCAGCGGAAGGCTTCCCGCGTTTACGCCGATCCGTATCGCGGCTCCCCTGTCCGCAGCCTTTTCCGCGACCGCCTGAATCCTCTCACGGGACCCGATATTCCCGGGGTTTATCCGTATCTTCGCAACATTACCGTCAAGACACCGCAGGGCCAGCTTGTAGTCAAAATGGATATCCGCGACCAGAGGCATCGAAACTTCGTCAGCTATTCTTATAAGATTATCGGCACTTTCCCTGTCGGGAACAGCAAAACGGAGTATATCACACCCCAGTTTTTCCAGTTCCTCAATCCTTGCGCGGACAGAGAAAAGGGCATCAGCATCCGCCGAAGCACATGCTATGCCCTCTTTCCACATGGTCTGAACAGACACATCCGCAGCGCCCCCTATCCGGAGGCGCCTGGTTTTCCCCATACCGCCTATGGAAACAGTACGGGGAACAGTAAACGGTGCATTCATTACCTTACATATTTACCGCAAGCATCGAGAATACCATCGCGAACAGAGCAACAGTTTCGCACAAACCCACGACCATGATGTACTGGGAGAACCCCTTTCCTGTTTCGCCGAGAGCATCGGAACCGGAAGCGCCCGCCTGTCCCTGAACATACGCCGAAACAGCTATCGCCAGACCGGAAAAAATACCGATACCGAGCAGCTTCGCGCCATTGTCAGCTGTTACCGCACCCATCATCGTCTGCATAAGCAGAAACCCGTAGATAGTCTGGGTAAGCGGAGCGCCGGCGAAAACCGTCAGAATAAACGGAGCGGGCTTGTTATTCATATAACAGCGCTTCCAGGCCCCGATTGTCGCCGTACCGGAGATACCAAGGCCGAGAGCGGAACCGACAGCCGAAATACCGAATACACACGCTGCACCGAACAAACCTAAACTCATATTAAACTCCTTATCATTTCCATTAATTACGACGCCTCTTCCCTGAAGGGCGCATATTTAAATCCCGACCAGGACATACCCAGGTGGCTTGTAAACTCAAGGGTATTAAGCCTGACGCCGTGGACGATAACCGAAAGCACATTGAGCACCATATTCAGTCCGTGTCCGAAAGCCAGAAGCAGCACACCGGCGAATATCAGCGCGTTACCCAGAGTCGGTCCCGCCATGGTATTGACGGTATTCGCTATCGCGCCTCCCGCGAGGGCAACGGCCCAGAGGCGGATATACGACACGATATCGGAGAAAACGTTTACCACCCCCAGCAGTACCGAAACGATATTCTTGAGGCTCTCCAGAATACTCTTTCCGACGCTTCCCTCATAATTGGCAAAGATGAAGCTCAGAGCGAACCCGGTGCCGGCAAGAATAAAGGTCACGTTGGACATGGGAAACCGTTCCGAGGATACAACCATGCTGAGAACTACCGTATACATTCCCCACAGCAGCAAAAGCGATCCCAGGTCACCCAGAAATTTCGGGGAGCGGATGTTCCGTACTATCCCCTTTATGTGGGCTATTGAAAGCTGCACCAGGGCCAGGGTAAAACAGAATATCTGGAGGTTCTGGGTATTCCTCACCGGATCCTCACCGGTAAAGAGGGGCAGGGATATATCCCTGAAGAACCCCGGGAGCTGCTCCGTGGGAATACCGAACCAGGAGCAGGTCAACGTCCCCCAGATCATTGTCGTTATCCCCAGCAGGAGGAGGAGCATCATCGCCTGGGGAGCGCCCTTTCCCTTGCTTACCGAGGAGATGATCCCCCCGATGGCGGCCAGAACGAGCAGGGCCCCGTATCCCCCGTCTCCGAAGATCATTCCAAAGAATATCGCGAAGAACAGGAGGAACCAGTTGGAGATATCATACTCCCGGTAACCGGGCACGGTACCGAGGAAGTCCATAACAGGATCGATAAGGCTTACCAGTTTACTGTTTTTGAGCAGCGTCGGAACCTCATCCTCCTCACCTGGGTCATCGGCGGACATGGCCCACTGCTCCTCAGCGGCTGCCTTCCTGAACTTTCCCAGTTCGGAAGCGGGAAGATACCCGGTCAGCCACGCAAGGGCATTCCACTTCTTCCCGTTCGACTCTTCCGCATCGCCGTCCATACCGGAATGGATCGTTTCAAACTCTATCTCCTTCCCGAAAAACAGGAGGGTCTTTTTGAAAGCCTCAAGATATATGACTGACGCCGCAGTCTCCTCGCCGATCTGTTCTATCCTCGCCGCTGCGGCGCTGTTTTCCTCCCGGCAGGCCCTGGTAGATTTCTCCGGCAGGGAAACAAAAAAAGCATCGGCAGGCATATCCTGCGGCCTTGTTCCGTCCAGGGTAAACGCCAGAAAACGCATATCCTGCCTGTCGCTGTTCACCTCAACGGTACTCACCGCTTCGGGAATATCGGCATATTTTTCGAGGGGTATTTCATAGAGAAAGAACCGCAATCCCTTCTCCGCAAGCCACGCGATATCCGCAGGGTCCACATCACCCCACTTGGAGAAACGATCCAGTTCACGATTGTTCTTCTGGATATCCTCCTCCAGAGCCTTTTTTTCGGCCCCCAGAGCGAGAACATGCTCCGCCTTTTTAAGGACTTCCTCAGGAGAGAGGGAGAACGGAGGCTTGTTTTCCGCCGGAACTTGTTCTGCCGGAACTTGTTTCGCAGACTTCCGGTTCTTCGGAACTTTCACATTCTCCAGAATCGTCAATGCGGATTCAATCTTCCCGTAACTGTCGCGGAAGGCGGCAAGGTCTGAACCGGCCCCCTCTACCTTCTCAGGGTGCAGTACCCCAAGGGAGCGCAGTTTTTTCAGTGCGGTTTTCCGCTCCCTGTCAAGAACAACAATGGAGACTTTCTTCATGGGTACAATCATTCGCCAGCCTCCTCAGCAGTGTCCGCCGCATCCTTCTCAACGGCGGCGCGTTCCAGATTCTTTTTGGATATCTTTCCCCGCACAACAGCCGCAACCTGCTGGTCGCCCAGATATACGGAAATCTTCTTTATATTCCCTTTGGTTTCAGGGATTTTCACCTTCTCGAACAGATTGACCCGCTGTGTCGTGGTCCGCAGCTCCCTCGCGAGGAGCCCGACCTGCTGGTCAAGTACCTCCGCTTCAAGATCGAGAGAGAGGGCCGTTTCCATCCGGTCGGCTGCCATATCCACCCACAGGGGCGTGACGTACAGGTCGTAGTCGCCCCGGGCGAAATCAGCGCCCTCGTATATCGGGATGGTCACACCGGCGATATTGCCCGTGCCCTTCCTGATATTGCTCACCCGCACCATCTCCGGCCTGAAGGCCGCAGCCTCGCCGAAAACAGCGATCCAGGCGCGGAATTCACGATCCAGGTCGGCCCGCCGGGCGCGGACCTCCTTTGCGCGCAGGTCAATCGTACGAATCTCTGTCTGTAGTTGCTGCTTCTTGAGTATCAAAGTAGGCAGATAACGCTGATACATCTTCAGCATATCCTTCTGCTTCTTCAACTCATTTTTTGTCAGCTTTATAGTCGCCATACAGTTAACTCCAGTAAACAGAATCCCGGTTTAGCTCTTCCCGGATGCCGCATCTGTCCTTTTGGGCCAGTACTGATAGACAAGTTCCGTTTTAAGACCGGTCTCTTCCGGACGGAAATAGTCGGACAATATCTTCCAGCCCCGGTCAAGGGCGTCTTCCAGAGGGATGTTGACCGAAAGATCCATCATCTGCGCCTCAAAGGCCTCGCCGTAGTTCAGGAGCTTCTCGTCCCATTCGGACATCATGAACCCCATGGACTTCTTCTCAAGGGTATCCTTATAGGAGGAGTAGAGCCGGATCATACCATCCATAATGGCCCGATGATCGTTGCGGGTCTTGCCGTTGACGTTCTGCTTGAGCCGTGAGAGGCTTCCGAAAGGCTCGATACGTCCCCCTTTGAGGTAGAACTGCCCTTCGGTGATATAGCCGGTGTTGTCCGGAACCGGGTGGGTTACGTCGTCACCGGGCATGGTGGTTACCGCGAGGATAGTGACCGAACCGGCGTCATCGAAGTCAACCGCCTTTTCATAGCGCGAAGCGAGCTGGCTGTAGAGGTCTCCGGGATAACCGCGGTTCGAGGGAACCTGCTCCTGGGTAATCGATATCTCCTTGAGGGAGTCGGCAAAGTTGGTCATATCCGTCAGGAGCACCAGAACGTCCTTGCCCTGGAGGGCGAACTGCTCGGCAACGGCGAGGCTCATATCGGGAATCATGATACACTCAACCGTGGGATCCGCCGCGGTATGAACGAACATGACCGTGCGGCTGAGGGCCCCGCCCTCCTCCAGGGTCTTCCTGAAATAGAGGTAATCATCGTATTTGAGCCCCATGCCGCCGAGGACGATAACATCGACCTCCGCCTGCATGGCGATCCGGGCGAGGAGCTGATTGTAGGGCTCCCCGGAGATGGAGAATATCGGCAGTTTCTGAGAAACCACCAGCGTATTGAACATATCGATCATGGGGATACCGGTACGGATCATCCGGCGGGCCATGATGCGCTTTGAGGGGTTGACCGAAGGGCCGCCGATCTCGATGAGGTTATCCTTCAGCGCAGGGCCCTTGTCACGGGGTTCGCCGGAACCATTGAAGATACGTCCCAACAGGTCTTCGGAGAAGCTCACCTGCATCTCGTGTCCGAGGAAGCGCACCTGGTCGCCGGTGGAAACTCCCCGGCCTCCGGCAAAGACCTGGAGCGATACCAGGTCACCGGCGATGCGGTTTACCTCCGCCAGGGAGGCGCCGAAGGATGTTTCGATTTCCGCAAGCTCGCCGTATTTCACCCCTTCCGCACGAACAGTGATAACGCTGCCGTTGATCGATTCTATTTTACTGTAAACCTTCTTCATGCTATTTACCGTCCTTCAGAAGTTCGCCAGCCCGTTTGTCCATGCCCTGCATCTTCGCGGACAGCGTTTCGTTGAGCTCCTTCTCGATCACCTTGAAGGGATCGGTCATCCAGAGAGTGTAGTTCCAGTCGATGCACTTCTGCCTGAGCTGGTTGAACCAGTCACGGGCTTCATCCTTCTGGCGAAGATCCAGTTTCGCACCGAGCACCCTGATGAGATAGGTACATACATAGGTCTGCCGTTCAACCGAGGCGGCTGAATCGGTTTCATCGAAGGAGTTCTGCTGGAAATATACGGCATCAAGGAAGTCCGCCTTGAGGTAGGCGATAAAGTCCTCCTGACTCGTTCCCTCTTCACCGATAACTTTCATCATCTGTTCGACTTCCATACCTTTCAGGTAGGCCTGACGGGCGTAAGAGACCCAATCTTCCCGGATAACGCTCCTGTATTTTGACCAGGAATCCATCGGGTTGATGGCGGGATACTTGCGGGCATCGGAACGCTCCCGGGAGAGACCGTGGAAAGCGCCGACGACCTTGAGGGTCGCCTGGGTTACGGGCTCCTCAAAGTTACCTCCCGCAGGAGAGACCGTACCGCCGATGGTAACGGAACCGACATCTCCATTGGAGAGCCGGACAATACCCGCTCTTTCATAGAAAGCAGCTATATAGGATTCGAGATAGGCCGGGAAGGCTTCCTCACCGGGAATCTCCTCAAGGCGTCCCGACATCTCCCGGAGGGCCTGAGCCCAGCGGCTGGTCGAGTCCGCGAGGAGCAGTACGTGAAGCCCCATCTGCCGGTAGTATTCCGCCAGGGTAACGCCGGTGTACACCGACGCCTCACGGGCGGCAACGGGCATGGAGGAGGTATTACAGATAATGATCGTCCGCTCCATCAGGGACTTGCCTGTGCGGGGATCCTGGAGTTCCGGGAACTCTTTGAGGATTTCGACAACCTCACCGGCGCGCTCGCCGCAGGCCGCAACGATGACGATATCCACGTCGGCGTTACGGCTGGTGGTGTGCTGGAGAACGGTTTTTCCCGCGCCGAAGGGGCCGGGGATACAGTAGGTTCCGCCCTTGGCGACAGGGAAGAAGGTATCGATAAGACGGATCTGGGTAACCATGGTATCGCTGGGGCTCAGCCGTTCCGCGTAGCAGTCTACGGCGCGCTTTACCGGCCAGTTAAAGACCATGGAAACGGGATGTATCTTTCCCCGTTCATCCTGAAGCTCGGCGATGGTATCTTCAAGTTTGTAGGAACCCGCGGGTTTGACCGATTTTACGGTATAGGTCCCGTACATGCCGAAGGGCACCATGATTTTATGGGAAAAAGTTCCCTCCGGCACAGAACCGAGAAAATCTCCCCGTTTTACG
>JAISVD010000191.1 GCA_031271875.1 Spirochaetaceae bacterium
AGTTCGGCATGAACCAGTTCCAGACCTCCTTTGAAAGGGAGAACTATTCCGAAACCGCCGCGATAATTCCCAATTCGATAGCCTTTCTCGGCGGTCTGGAAAGCTGGATTCCCCTGGCGGAAACGGGATATCTCTATCTGGGGGCCGAAGGCGTCTATACGAGTCCGTGGATGTACATCCTCTCCGACAAGGGGTGGTCATTTTTCCGCTCCCGGCGTGAACTGGTATCCCCCAATACCTCTGACTCTATCAATAACTGGACCGGTTCTCCCTTCGGGCCAGATTCAATCGCCGTGCAGGTCAAAACCGGCTGGAAGGGGCTTCCGGCCGGAGCTCCCGGAAATTATTCGGTGTACACGGGCTGGCGGATGTGGATAAAGGGGGAGCGGTCGCAGGACTTTTCGATATTTGAAAACGCTGATCCTTATTATCCCGATTCCGTTGAGAAGGCCGAGGAGTCCACCCCTACGGGAACTGCCATATATGATAACCGCATTTTCCTGACCGGTGACTGGGAACCGCTGCCATGGCTTACTTTGGGGAGTACCATTTCTGCCGGATGGATACTGAATGATGACCATATTTGGGGGAAACGGGAGTTCTCGACAGAGTTTGCCCTGTATGCTAAAATCAGGTTCTACTGAAAAAGTTCCTTGCTCGGAGGAGGAAAAACCATGAAAAGATATATATCCCTTGCCGCAGCGGTGTTGCTGTTTTGTGCGGGGCTGTACGCCCAGTCGATTGTAAATCCGTCAGACTCCTTTTATGCCGATGTTCAGGTGTGGGAAGCGCTGGGATATATTTCAAACCTCCCCCCCCTCAAACCCTGGCCGGAACCTGTCGTCCGGTCTATCCTCGATGAAGTGATCGCAAGGGGCTCGGAACTGCATGTGAAAAAGGCCCGGTATCAGTATGAACGGCTGTTCGGCAAGCGATTCAGTGTGGGCGCCGAAGGGATTGTCGCGGTGAACCTTAATAACCGCTCATCCATGCAGCGGCAGCTCGATGGGAGTATCATCTTTCTCGGAAACGTAGCGTTCCTGGGAAAGTTTTTTATCAACTTTGATCTGAATGTGCTCCTTTCCAACAAGCTGCCCGGGGAGGAGATCGTTCCCGTGGGTTATGGATACCGTCACGATACCTATGAGGATGCGGCGAATGTGGGGCCCTTTTATATATATACCGGTTTTAATACCCTCGCCGCCGTGGGTAACGAGCGGATATGGTTCCAGGCCGGCGTGTCCCGGAGCTCCTGGGGGGATTTTCCCGATAACGGGGTCGTGATAGGGCCTCAGGCTTTTCACACGGGAAACGCATCCTTTGTGATAAACCAGGATAAATGGAACTATACTCTCGCGTTTTTTATGCTTTCCGCTTCTCCAAATGTAGGAAATGTGTATGACGATTCCTATCCGGAAAAATTCATGGCCATGCACGCGGTGGGGTTCAATCCGCTTCCCTGGCTCAGTTTTTCGGTATATGAAAATATGGTATACGGAAAGCGGTTTGAACCCCTCTACCTTCTGCCCATCTCCCCGTATATGATCTCTGCGCAGCTTGTGGGTTTTGCGGAGGATAATCTCCAGATGGGGTTATCGGTTAAAATAAAGCCCTTCAGCGGTTTTTCCTGGGTAGCGAATTTCTTTCTTGACGATGCGCATTTCAACGACCTCGTCAGGTTCAATTTCAATACCAGGGTCAAATTCGCCTTCCAGACCGGCGTTACCTGGATCCCCGACCTGCCCATCTCCTCGGCCCTGTTTTTCGACTACACCCTTGTGGCTCCGTATATGTACACACATTCGCAGTACGAGGGTGATGACGATGCGACTAAAACGCTCAGTTTTGTGAATTACCAGGATTATGTGAACAAGGGGCGCCCCCTCGGGGCTGCGATCCCTCCCAACTCCCATCGGATATCCCTGAGGGGAAAGTTTGAGCTCATCCGGAATTTGCGGGTTAATCCTTCCATTATATTCATCCAGCACGCCAATGTGAACGAATCCCTGCCCTGGGAGGAAGCGATCCTGTATCTGGAGGCCAAGCCGGAAACATTCAATACCGGCGGCGGCGTTATGGACTATCCCGATGCGGGTAACGGATATCTTCCCTATCCAAAAGAACACTTCATGTTTCTGGAACAGGACACCAAGCAATATATCCTTCAGCTCGGGCTGGACACTTCATGGGACATGCCCCGGTTCAGGTTCGGGACTGTCAGCGTGACCCTCGGGTATATGTTTGAGTTGATCTATAATGACGGTATCGACAAGGACATGTATCCCGGACAGGGGTTGAAAAATGCCGACCTGACTAATGAAGAGAAGAAACAGGCCGTTGCCGACGCTTACAGGAACTGGAAAAAAGGGCTGAGGAATACCATCAATAACTATGTTTCCTTTGGCATCAGGTTTGTTTATTAAGTAAGTCAGGAAGACTCCCGCTTTGTAAAAGGTTCTCGTCGAAGGCGCCTGTAGGATCAGGTGATTACCGTATCTTGAAGAAGACCCCGAGGAGTGCAATGGTCACAAGCACCTGCATTATCATGAATTTGATAAGCACCTGGGTCGGCGACCAGGACAGATTTTTGCGCATGTGATCGTGCAGAGGAAAACGCACACTGCTGAGTATCCGTATCTTGAAGAACCTCAGCAGCGCAACCTTAACAAGTCCTGTCCCTCCGTTGACCAGAATAATCGTAGAGGTGACCAGCAGGAGAAAAGGGTTTCCCGCAACCATGACGCATACCCCGATAAAGAATCCGAGAGCCCGGCTGCCGGCGTCACCCATAAGCACCTTGCTGGGATAGGCGTTATGCCAGAGGTAACCCATGAGGCAGCCGCAGAAGGCGAAAATGATGACCGCCCATTGCGCTCCGTCTTCAAGATGAGGCACCAGGAGATACCTTGATATATCCACATGACCCATAATAAAATAGAAGATCACTCCCATCGCTATGAGGGCGATGAGCGCAAGCGTCCCCGACAGTCCGTCAACCCCGTCGGTACAGTTTGTCGTATTTATGGATATCCAGAGTATCGCAGTGGATATGGCGATGAAAACCGCAGGATGGATCGCTATGGGACCGGAGATGAAGGGAAGCCAGAACAGGGGTTCCCTCAGATAGTACAAGGTGACCGAGGCCGCAAAGGAGATCGCCAGGTCGAGGATGCCCTTGCGGTATTCCCCCCAGGAGACGGCGCTGCGGTCGTCAAGAAAGCCGGTCTGCATGGCAAGCCAGGTGAGAACCAGCAGGATGATCTGGGATATATTCAGAGGGGCAAAGAAAAAAACGATGATGACACAGATCGAGATGAAAATAATACCCGTACCTGTGGGTTTACCCTTGGCGGCTTCCGCATTGATACTGAATTCCCGTCCCCTGTCCTGGGGCAGCCATCCGCAGAGGCGCGGAATGAGTAAAACGGAAGCGAAAAAACCGGTATACAGTGCGAGACTTATGAGTACGGCATAGGACTGGAGCAGCCGCGCCGGTCCGAAAAAATTCTGTAATAAGGAAGAAAGGTAAAACAGCACAGATATCCTCCGTTAATGCTTGAAGTGCCTGACACCGGTAAAGATCATCGATATGCCCAATCGGTCGCAGGCATCGATAGATTCCTGATCCCGTATGGAGCCTCCGGGCTGAACAATGGCTTTGATCCCGTATTCGGCGGCTTTCTCGACACAGTCTGAAAAGGGAAAAAAGGCGTCGCTGACAAGTACAACGGCCCTCTCCGGCGCCGTTACCGCTTTTGCCCGTTCGAGGGCCTGCTCTGCGGCCCATATCCGGTTCGTCTGGCCGCAGCCGATCCCGACGGCGGTTCTGTCTTTTACCACCACAATGGCGTTGGATTTCGCGAACATCGCCACTGTCATGCCAAAGGCCATCTCTGCGATCTGTTCCCGCGTGGGGCTTTTTTTTGTCACCACCCGCCAGCCCTGATGGCCGCCCCCGGGGATGCCGTTTCCGTCCTGCCCGATTCCGGCTGCCTCAATCGCGTCCCGCTGCTGAACCAAAACGCCTCCGTCGATACTTATGAATTCGAGCTTCTCCTCCGCCGGAACCTGAGCCTGCATCAATCTGAGGTTTTTCTTTGCCGAAAATACTTCCAGCGCCTCCTCAGTGAATCCCGGCGCGACGATAACCTCAAGGAAGGTCTGTGCCATCTCCCGGGCGGCTTCGCCGTCTATGGCGCCGTTACAGCCGATAATACCGCCATATATGGAAACGGGATCGCATTTGTATGTTTTCCTGTAGGAGTCAGCCGCTGTCGCTCCCACGGCAGCCCCGCAGGGGGTGTTGTGTTTGAGCGCCACAGTGAAATACCCGCCGCCTTCGGCACCGCTTTCAGCGGCGTTCAGCCGATTATAGGCTGAAGCCGCTTTCCAGGCCACATCGAGGTCACGTATATTGTTATAGGACAGCTCCTTCCCCTGGAGCTGTCTCATTCCGCCTATGGCGCCTGTTCTGTCCGCAGTGAGGTAGAGCGCGGCATTTTGGTGCGCGTTTTCACCGTACCTGAGGGCCTGCCCTTTTTTCAGGGGTACGGAAAAATAGGCCGGGAAATCTTCATCCAGCATAAACCGGGAAACCGCCGCGTCATAGGCGCTTGTCAGATTGAACACCTTCCCCGCCAGTTTTCGCCTGAACTCTCCTGAAACCGTTCCCGAACGCAGTCCCTCCGTAACGGCGGGATAATCCGCCGGGTCTGTGAGCACGATCACGTCCTGAAAATTCTTTGCGGCGGAGCGGAGCATGGTTGGTCCGCCGATATCGATAAACTCGACTGTTTCATCAAAGGAGAGGCCCGCCTGCACTTTTTCGAAAAAGGGATAGAGGTTTACGCATACCAGATCGATGGGGGTGATATCCAGCTTCTTCAACGTTTCAGTGTGGCTGCTGTCGCTGCGCTTCGCGAGAAGCCCCGCGTGTATGGCCGGATGGAGCGTTTTTACCCGGCCGTCCAGACACTCGGGAAAACCCGTTACAGAGCTCACATCGGTGACGGAGATTCCGTTTTCCGTAAGATATTTCGCTGTTCCCCCTGTGGAAAGAATCTCCCATCCTTCGGCAAAAAGAAATCCGGCAAGTTCCAGAATTCCATCTTTGACATACACGCTGATAAGCGCTCTTTTTTTCATCAGAGGTCTCCTCCCACAGGAATATCCGGACTTGACAGTACGGACTTTTCCCTATTTTAACAGAGAAACCGTACCGTGTAAATCGGATGGGCCGAACGGGGACAGAGCTTGGCAGCTTGGCGGATAATCCGGTTGCCTGAATCCCCGCTTTCCCGTATAATGAATTGTACGTAACTTGATTCAATATAATAAAAGAAAAATATTGTCTGTTTATAATTTCTGATATAGACTGAAAACAGTATTTTTTCAGGAGCTGCTTGAAAATACTACAGATTTTTGGACAGTTCGATAACTACATTGCAACGGAGGATTTGTATGAAAAAGGGGATTTCAATAATGCTTCTGGGGTTGGCCGGTGTTCTGATATGCGCCGGAATCCTGTCATGTACCAAGGAAAAGGCCAAGCCGGAAAACGAAAAAAGCGGCGCTTCTTTCCATATCGGTATTGTTACCGGTACTGTTTCACAGTCTGAAGATGACCTGCGGGGCGCGGAGGAGCTTATCAAGCGGTACGGGAAAGTGTCCGACGGCGGTATGATTCAGCATGTTACCTATCCCGACAACTTTATGGACCAGCAGGAAACAACCATCACCCAGATTGTTACCCTCGCGGATGATCCGCTGATGAAGGCAATTATTGTAAACCAGGGTGTCCCCGGAACCACCGAAGCCTTCAGGAGGATCAAGGCGCGGCGTCCCGACATTCTGCTTTTCGCAGGCGAGCCCCATGAGGATCCCCTCGTTATCCAGTCTGCGGCGGATCTCGCGGTGAGCGCGGATTTCATCTCCCGCGGATATACCATCCCCTGGGCGGCAAAGCAGCTCGGGGCGGAAACCTTTGTTCATATCTCCTTCCCCCGCCATATGTCCTATGAGACCCTGGGATTGCGCCGCCAGATCATGGAGCAGGCATGTAATGACTTGGGACTGCGGTTTGTGTTCGAGACCACCCCCGATCCGACCTCCGAT
>JAISVD010000005.1 GCA_031271875.1 Spirochaetaceae bacterium
TGGTTTCAGCAAATCAGACGCTCTGGCAGATATTGCCCCTTGGTCCTACAGGGTACGGTGATTCGCCCTATGCTTCCTTTTCGACTTTTGCGGGCAATCCGCTTATAATAGATATTGATATATTGGTTGAATCGGGATATCTGGATGAAGTACATGCGGTGCCGCCTAAGTCTATACGAAATTCCGGGTATATCGATTTTGGGAGTGTTGTTTTATGGAAGATACCCCTGCTCAAACTTGCGGCTTCACAATTCCTTGACTCCGCCCCAAAACAGGACAGAGACAGATATGAAGCATTTAAAAACGATAACGCTTCCTGGTTGGACAATTATTCGGTCTTCATGAGTATAAAAGAATATCACGATGCAAAGGCCCGTGAGGCAGGTATATGGGGAGCCATGTGGAATAATTACTGGCCGACGGAACTGGCAATACATGATTCGAATGCGGTCTCCGACTGGCACAGTTCTCATGTCAGGGAAGCGGAGCTTCATAAGGTTATTCAATTTTTCTTCTTTATTCAGTGGACAGCATTAAAAAAATATGCCAATGAACAGGGCATTTTCATAATTGGTGATATTCCGATTTTCGTCGCACCGGACTCGGCGGATGTTTGGGCAAATCAGCGGCTCTTTCAGCTTGATAAAAACGGCGTTCCCAAAGCTGTTGCAGGCGTTCCTCCAGATTATTTCAGTGCAACAGGACAGTTGTGGGGAAATCCGCTGTATGATTGGGATGAGATGAAAAAAGATACCTACCGCTGGTGGATAGCCCGTATCAGGAGCACACTCAGGATGGTTGACTATATCAGAATCGACCATTTCCGCGGATTTGAAGCGTATTGGGCAATTCCTTTCGGGGAAGAAACCGCGGTAAATGGGAAATGGATGCCGGGTCCGGGGGCTGCATTATTTAATACAATTCAGGAACAGTTGGGAAACATCCCTATCTTTGCGGAAGATCTCGGGCTTATTACGGAGGGAGTACGGAAGCTCCGTGACGATTTTCAGCTGCCCGGAATGAAAGTACTCCAGTTTGCCTTTGATGTACATGAAGTCGGCAAGGATGGGTTTATCAATCCATTTCTGCCCCATATGTATGATCACAACTGCGTTGTCTACACCGGGACGCATGACAATGATACGATGCAGGGATGGATTGATTCCGCGTCACCTGAGGAGATACAGCTTGTCATACAGTATCTCGGGGGAAATGCTGCAAAGGAAAAGGAACAGTTAACCCATGAGCTGATACGGCTTGCAATGGCCTCTGTCGCAGAGTACGCGGTTTTCCCTCTCCAGGATATATTCGCTGTCGGTTCCACAGGAAGGATGAATACCCCATCCACAACAGGGGGAATCAACTGGCAATGGCGAATGGAAGAGAAGCACTTCGACAACGATGCGGCGCAAATCATGAGAGATATGGCCCGTCTGTATGCACGCAATATGAAAACAGAAACAGATTGATGTCTCTCATAAAGCGAATTCGTGAATTTTCTCCCATTTTGCGGCAAATCTGCTGTCCGATATCCGAGGCAGCAGATTTATCCTTGTAACTTTTTTCAACTGACCGGTGAACCTTCGGTTCACTGATCAGCCTCTTCTGACAGCCCCATGTTTTAAGGGACTCTATAAGGCTTCATCCTTAACTATATAGATAAACGGGATACTCGCCAGAGTCACAATACCTTTGACAATTATATTGGCAAGTATAATTGACCATACAACAGAAACAGGCAGTTCCCCGCCGAAGGCTATCCACGCAAAGATGACCGAATCTACCGGAATACTGACCACATTAGAAACAAGAACCCGTGACCATTGATGGTTCCTCGTTACTCTGGTTACCCAAAGATGATAAATCTCCGTGTCGAGTAGCTCCGCAATAACTTCTGCAACAATACTTGCCGTAACAATGCGCCAGACCGGCCCCAGAACAGCGGCGAAAGCTTCCTGGAGCTCCCAGGCCGGATCTGCAGGAACAAGTGCAATCAAAGCAAAATAACCTGCCATTAAGATATTAATCACTGCAGAGGCAAAAATAATGGTCCGGGCTGCACTCTTTCCGAGTTTTTTATGGATCATGTCACGAAGCGTAAAGGTAAGAGGATAGATAAAAGTACCGCCATCGATACTCATACCGAACAGATAGCCGATTTTCAGGCTTCCGACATCCGCAAGAATCTGTGCGGCAGCATATGAGGCGATAATGATCACCGCAGAAATGGAAGCAATTCCTATAGTGGAACTGTTCTTTTCAATTTTCATATTTCATATCCTAAAAAAAATAATACAATACCAAGCTCTAAAACGGAGAATGATTTCATGGTATATCGGGAAAAATACTACATATCTATTTTCTCTGTAATGAAAACCGTTTCTTCAGAATCGACCTCAATGTACTACCGTATTTGCCCGTGAACTCCCTGCCGGAAAACTTCAATATCGCCTCATTTGTACCTGCTACAAGAAGGATATTGTTTTCATTAAACCGGTATTCAAGATCATTCAGAAATTTGAATTCCTCATCCACATCCTCCCGATAGGCAACAACATTCAGATCATATTTCTGACGAATGTTTGCTTCCACCAGTGTCTTCCCGATTATTTCAGGAGCTACCCGTATCTCCGCAAGTGACAGATTATTAGATATGGACATAAAGTTGAAAAGAACATTTGAAACAAGCAGAGGGGTAGCATGCCTGGCCGCTTCAAGATCCGGAAAAATCACCGTCGTCGCACCAACCATTTTCAGAACTTCTCCATGTTCATCGGTTTCGGCCTTCACAATAATATTTTTTATACCTATTTTATGCAGATAATTTGTTGTCATTATGGATGCCTCAATTTTCCCTCCAACATCGACAATAACGTAATCAATATCAGCGGGGATAATCTTTTTCAGAGCCTCTCCATTAATTGCGTCCGTGACAAAAGCATCTTTTGCCATATCTTTATATTTTTCAATTATCTCCGCATCTCTGTCAATAATAATAATCTCAGAAATAAATTCAGCAAGTTCCTCCAGCATCCTGATACCGAAAGTTCCCAATCCGATAATGGCAATCTGCTTCATTTAACCTCCTATAAAAAGTCAACCAGAGATTGACCAAAATCATATATTTAAAAGCAAAGATTCCTCATGGAATCCGCAATTTGACCAGTTTTCTTCTCCAGCATCAATGTGCAGTCAAACTCTTTGCCGTTTGTCAGCATACTCCAGATAATGCAGGACA
>JAISVD010000030.1 GCA_031271875.1 Spirochaetaceae bacterium
GCCGATGATACTGCTCTTTTGCGGGAAAGTAGGTCGCTGCCAGGCTTCTTTCTTTTTAAACCACACACAGTCTCGATACCTCCGTATTCCCGTTGTCTCAGCATTATAATTGAATTGTAATTGATATAGCAGAAAGCAGTTGTTTATAGGCTTGCTGAAATGTCATTTTAGGGTTTATATTTAAAAATAAGGAGGTGATTAATGAAAATGAAAAATATAAAGAAAACGGTAAAAGGACAGCATGCTGTTGATGGTGCGGGAGTACATCTTGTAAGGGTTCTCGGATATTATGATGTGAAAGATTTTGATCCTTTTCTCATGCTTGATTCCTTCGAGTCCGAAAATCCCGCTGACTATATAAAGGGCTTTCCCATGCATCCCCACCGGGGAATAGAAACAATTACATACCTGATTCAAGGCGAGATCGACCATCAGGACAGCCTCGGCAATAAGGGAACGATACGTTCCGGGGAGTCCCAGTGGATGACCGCAGGCAGTGGTATTTTGCATCAGGAGATGCCCCAGGCGGCGCCCCGTATACTGGGCCTTCAGATATGGCTGAATCTTCCCCGAAAAGATAAAATGACCCATCCTGCTTACTTTAATATAACAGGAGACATGATCCCGATAATTCCCCAGCCTTTCGGAACTCTCCGGATTATTTCGGGTGAATATTCGGGAAAAAAGGGGGTAAATCCTTCGTATATTCAGGCTACATTATATGATGTTACCCTTGATGCCGGAAAAGAGAGTGTGTTTGAGGTAAGAAAAGATGAAAATGTGTTTATCTTTCTGATTGAAGGTGATGCTATCGTAAATGGTACTCACCAGCCTGAAAAAACCGCTGTTCTTTTTGATATGGAGGGGGATAGCATACAGGTTGCCGCAACAGAGGACGACCCGGCAAGGTTTATATTTTTCTCCGGCAAACCTCTGAGGGAACCCATCGCGTGGGGAGGCCCTATTGTAATGAATACAGAAGAGGAACTCCGCCAGGCTTTTCTTGACCTTGAGAATGGGGTGTTTGTCAGGCACGGCATTTCAGAATAACTATGCTCTCCGGTTAATTATGTAACTGGCCGCCACTTTTACGGCTTCGATCATACTGGTGGGATCCGCAATACCCCTGCCGGCGATGTCAAAAGCTGTTCCGTGATCAACGCTGGTACGCAGAAACGGAAGCCCCAGGGTAATGGATATAGTCCTGTGAAAGTTAAGAGTTTTACAGGCGATGTGTCCCTGGTCATGATAAAGCGAAAGAACCGCTGTGTATCTTCCCGTGAGGGCCTGATGGAAAACAGAATCTGCGCCGATGGGGCCGAATGCGTTGATTCCTTCGGCCCGGGCCTTTTCAATGGCGGGATAGATATATTGCTCTTCGGTACCGAACAGACCATGTTCCCCGCAGTGGGGATTCAGTCCCGCTACAGCTATTGACGGATTCTGTATTCCCAGATCGTTTCTGAGTGCGGCATCGCAGCGCCGGAGATATCTATAAACCCGCTCTTCAGTTACCATGTCACATGCCTGCCGGAGCGATACATGGCGGGAGAGGAAAAAGGAGCGAAGTCCTGTGGTTTCAAACATGGTAAGAGGCTCTTCAGTTCCGGTAAGTCCGGCGAGGATCTCCGTATGCCCAATATAAGGAACCCCGGCGGCCTTGAGACTCTCCTTGTTGAGCGGCCCGGTAGCGATTGCGTCAATATTCCCGGAACGGACAGCGGCAGCCGCTTTTTCTATAGCCTCATATGCGGCCCTGCCGCCCTGGGCCGTTACCTGTCCCATATAGGGGACAGGTTCTGTTATACCAAAAAGAACCGGTTTACATACAGCGAGGACTTCCGGAGAGGAAGCGGCTGCAACTGCTATCTCCGGCCCGATTCCTGCGGAGTCTCCTGTGGTAATTCCTATCCGTGGTTTTTTCATATTATCGTACCTTCTCCAGAACAACGCGGGTAAGCAGTTCCTGAATACTATCCTCCGAGGGCGCCTGTGTCCCCGGTGTTGCCGCCGCCCCTGCTGAAACAGCCATAGCCAAGGCAAAGCACTCTTCCAGGGGAAGGCCCTTGTCTATCCCGTATGCCAGGGCTCCGACCATGGCGTCTCCGGCTCCGACGGTAGATTGCACCGTAACCGGAACAGCCGGGGCCCTCCACATCTGCCCCTCTGCGGCGAAAAGAGCTCCCTCCGATCCGAGGGAGACCGCTGCGAGTTTTATCCCTGTTGCAAGCAGCTTTCCGCACATCTCAAGAAGCTGCTCCTCCGAAGGGTTCCGGACGCCGAAATACCGGAGAAGTTCATCTCTGTTGGGTTTGATGAAATCGGGGGGCGATTCGAGGGCGAGTTTTAACGGAGCACAGTCGGTATCGACAAAAACCTGAGCGCCGGTTTTATGCAGGGTCAGGCAGAGTTCCCGATATGTGTCATCGGGGAGTCCCGGCGGGAGACTTCCTGCCAGAACGAACAGGACACCCGGCCCCGCTCTGTTAAGCAGCTTTTTTTTCAGCTCCGCCCATTCACCGGAGGAAGGGGCCATCCCCGGTTCGTTCAGCTCCGTGAGCCCGCCGCCGTTCTGGATAACCTTGAGATTTATCCGGGTGTCCCCGCGGGAACGGACAAAATCGTGGGGAATACCCCTGTCCGTTATCTGTCGCAGCAGCTCCTCGCCGGAAGCTCCTCCCGCAAAACCCATGGCAAGGGATGTACCTCCGAGGTTCCGTATCACCGATGAAACATTGATCCCCTTTCCCCCGGCGCTGACAGTAATGTTCCGGAGCCGGTTCAGGGCGTTCACCCGCATGATATCAACAGCCGCGGTTTTATCAAGCGCGGGATTCAGGGTCAGGGTAATGATCATCTGTTGAGGTATTTCTCCAGTTTTGCCATAACCAGTTCATACTGGAGCGGCTTTCCCAGGTGGTCATTCATTCCCGCTTCAAAACATTTTTCTATGTCCTCCTTAAAGACGTTTGCCGTCATGGCTATGATCGGGATCGTTTTTGCGGAGGGTATATCCATCTTCCTGATGCGTCTTGTCGCTTCATATCCGTCAACTTCGGGCATGTGGATATCCATAAAAATCATATCATAATTGCCCTTCCCGGAAGCGAATTTATCACACGCCTCCTGCCCGTTAACCGCAGTATCAATGATGATCCCCGTATCCGCAAGAAGGGCAGCGACTATTTCCCTGTTTACTTCAATATCTTCCACAAGAAGAATCCGCTTTCCGGGAAACGCGGGGATCCTATCAGGCTTGTTGACTGATGATGCGGTCTGTTCCTCGATTTTCTCCTCCCGGGTGCTGATGGTAAAAACAAAACGGGAACCCTTTCCCTTTTCCGATTCGACATGGATATCTCCGCCCATGAGCTCGATGATGTTTTTCGATATCGCGAGACCCAGTCCTGTTCCGCCGAATTTGCGGGAGATGCTCCCGTCCGCCTGCTCGAACAGACGGAAAAGCCTTGCCTGCTGTTCCGGGGGTATGCCTATTCCGTTATCGATAACTTCAACCTGAAGCATAAACGCCGTGTTGTCTTCGCCCACACGGCTGATATTCAGTTTTATATCTCCCCGCTCAGGCGTAAATTTGATCGCGTTCCCGACAAGATTGGTGATGACCTGCGCAAGCCGCTGCCGGTCTCCGTATATAACCGGAGGAACCGAATCAGCGATTGTAACCGTGAAGGTCTGTTTTTTTTCTTCAACTCTGAAACTGACAATTGTCATTACCTGCCGGAGCATGTCATTGATGCGGAAGCTGGTTTCTGAGAGTTCCAGTTTTCCCGCTTCGATTTTTGACATATCCAGAATATCGTTTATGACCCCAAGAAGATGGTCCGAAGCATCGCTTATTCTGTCAAGACAATATTCCGTTTTTTGCCTGTCCTTTGCCTGGCAGGCGATGTTTGTCATTCCTATGATGGCGTTCATGGGTGTGCGCATCTCGTGACTCATACGGGCAAGAAAATTGCTTTTGCTTTTGTTCTCCTCGTCGGAACGCATCTGGTCTGCGCGGATCCGCACAAGGATGCAGCAGAGCGCTGTCATGAGCGCCGCGCCGAGTACTCCCAGTACACATGCCAGGGTATATACCTGCCTGTAATAATTGCTTCTCGGTATTATTACTCCGATGTGCCATCCGGTAAAAACAGTACGGAAAAAAGCGATACTGTCCGTGCCGTCACTGTCCATAAACCTTACGGCGTCAATAGGTTTCCCGTTCTCAAGTAGCGCGCCAAGATGCGGATATCCCCCGCCTGCGTCATCGATATTTTTTCCGATAAGACTGCGGTCCTTATGGGCCGCGAAATTCAGTGTATCGCTCAGAAAAACCCCGTACCCGTTATTTATCAGTTTCTGTTCCTGTATATAGGTGATTATCCTTGTAAGATTCAGGTCCATGGCAAGGATACCTCCGGGATTTCCAGTTCTGTCGGAGACTTCCTTGGAAAAGGAAAAAACAACACCCCCTGTGTGCGCATCGATATAGGGTTCCGAAAAAAATATCTTCCCATCGGCGGTTCCCGCCCCGATATACCAGGGACGTATTAAGGGGTTGTATTCCACGGGAGGTATCCAGCCCGCCCCGTCCAGAAATTCACCCCGTATAAAACCGTATACTTTCATGAAATCCGACAGTGGAGAATGTTCGGAACCGAAATATACTGTCATGGTTTTGATAAAATAGAGAATTTCGTCATTTGTTTTTTCAGTAGAAAGCATACTTTCTACGGTCTCTGTGATATTCGCAAATATCAGCCTTGATTCGGAAAGAGTTGCACTTACTATTGTCTGTGACGTGTTCATCATCTCTTCGCCGATTAGTAATATCTGTCTGCGTACTACGCTGCTTACATAAAAATAACTCACCAGCACCATTGTGAGAAAAGCAATGAAAACAAACAGTATCTGCTGGTAATTCGCTTTAAGTATTCTTTTGAGTGTGTTTTTCACGCAGGGCTGCCTCCGGGGAAATGGGCCGAAATATAGTAATCGGGTTTCTCCGCTACTATATAATTGAGTATATCTTAAATCATCTGTTCTGCAAATACAGATCCTCCGTACCGGACGGTACTATCCGGTACGCCTGATGCGTGTCCGATCAGCCAGAAAACACACCGGCTGGTAATTTCAAAAAGAATACAATAAACTAAAAAAGGCAATCCACTAAGTAGAGTCGTATATAATAAGCATCTGCATTATACTTTAAGTAATGGATATGGATGCGGAAGTTGAATATGTTTTAGATAATATTCGAAAAATCAGGTGCGAAAAGGAAATGTCTGTTGTTGAGCTGGCGTCTCAGGCCGGTATTGCAAGGAGTTACCTTTTTTATCTTGAAAGTCATCAGAAAATTCCCACTCTCAAAACAATGCATAAGCTGGCAAAGGCGCTTGGTGTGACGATGAAAGATTTTTTCACATAAAATGTGCCGTTTCCGAATATGATGGTTGTTGCCCTTTATCATAACTGCGGTTTCTCATCTCCGGAAGTTTCCTGAGAAGGTTGTTCCGTTACCGCTCCTGCTTTCAGTGTTCTCAGTTTTCTGTTAAACAGTTCGTTCAGGTCTTTTCTCTGGGTTATTGAAAACACCGGTGTTTCGCTGCCATCGGTACGGTAAGGGTATTTTGCCGGTATTGTATAGGCAAAACTGTCCGGAGAATTTATCCACCAGTCCAGAACATTCACGATAAGAAGCGTCTGGTATAACAGGTTCGCGTTTGTCCGGTTGCGGGAGCTCTTGCCTCCGAGGATTGCGTCGAGCCGATAAGATACGGGATTCTGCACGGCAAACGAA
>JAISVD010000221.1 GCA_031271875.1 Spirochaetaceae bacterium
AGTGACCCTTTCATTACAGCCCATCGACTGGGCTGCAAAGGAGCAGGAGCTGAATACCGGCAAGATCGACTGTATCTGGAACGGTTTTACCATGACCCCCGAGCGGGAGGAGGTTCTGAATTTCTCGGATCCCTACCTTGATAACGCTCAGGTGGTTATCGTCCGCGGCGATTCGGGGTTCACCTCCCTGTCCGACCTTGCGGGAAAAAAGATAGGACTCCAGGCAGGTTCCAGCGCCGCCGATGCGCTGGATTCCGCGGCGGACTTCAAAAAAAGCCTGAATGATGTGATCGAATTCAAGGATAATCTGACTGCGTTTATGGACCTGGAGATCGGCGGCGTTGACGGCGTGATTGTGGATATTGTTGTTGGCAGCTACAGCATCCGTACAACGGGCAAGAACTTTGTCGTCCTCGATGAACACCTTTCTTCAGAGAAGTACGGTATCGGGTTTCGCAAGAACGATGCTGCCCTGAGAAACAGGGTGCAGGGGATCCTTGAGGATATGGCCGCCGACGGAACTGCCGCCGGGATATCCGCAAAGTGGTTCGGTTCGGACATCTCCGTTATTTCAAAGTAATCCTTTCCGGTTCAGGGACGGGCTGATCTGCCGGTTCCTGAATTGATTTCGGTACAAAGCTCTGTCCCCCAAAAAGGGGACAGAGCTTTTTGGTAAAAATAGGTTTTTCATCACTCTGTCTCTGGTATTGAAAAACAGGTGAATATGCGGACGGTTTCCTGATGTCCCGGTTCCGGAATCGTCCTGAACCGTAAACCGGCCCATACGTTTTCAGGAGTTTGCTGTGAGCGGAATGCTTATTTCCATGGCCAGGGGAACGCTGATTTCTTTTCAGGTGTTTTTTCTTACCCTGCTGTTTTCCCTGCCTCTGGGATTGGTGGTTGCCGCAGGGCGGATGTCGAAAAAACGGATTATCAGTGTTCCTGTAAAGCTGCTCATGCTTATCATCAGGGGGACGCCCCTGATTCTCCAGCTTATATTTGTGTATTTTGCTCCCTATTATCTCTTTCGTATATCCTGGGATCGCTTTACAGCGGCTATTGTGGCTTTTTCTATTAATTATGCGGCCTATTTCGCGGAGATATATCGGGGAGGGATTGAGTCGATACCCCGGGGGCAGTATGAAGCGGCAAAGGTTCTGGGGTTTACCAGGGCCCAGACTTTTTTCCGGATCATATTGCCGCAGGTGATAAAACGTATTCTTCCGGCTTCGGGGAACGAGGTCATTACACTGGTAAAGGACACCGCCCTTGCCCAGGTTATCGGGGTGGCGGAACTGTTCCGGGTAGCCCAGAACGCGGCAAGCCGTGAATTTTCTACCATGCCCATCTTCATTGCCGGCTTGTTTTACTTTGTCATGAACTGGGCGGTTTCGGCGGTTTTTGTTCGGTTGGAAAAAAAGCTGGATTACTATCAATAAAAGAGTTGTTTGGAACCCTTCGGTTTCTGAACAAATTCCGCAATATACCACTGTATGGTGACTGACAGGATGGTCTGATGGAAGTTATCACTGTTGAAAATGTCCGGAAACGGTTCGGTGCTCTTGAGGTACTGAAGGATATATCTTTCTCCGTTCATAAGGGGGAGGTTCTTGGAATAATTGGCCCTTCGGGCTCCGGGAAATCGACCCTGCTCCGCTGTATTACCCAGCTGGAACAGGTGTCCGGCGGGACTATCCGTGTCTGCGGAGACCTGATGGTGGACAACAATGCCGATACAGGGCTGCCCCAATATTCCGACAGGGACACTCTCCGCCGGATCGGGCTCAAGGTGGGGCTGGTTTTCCAGAATTTCAACCTCTTTCCCCATTTCTCGGTTCTGCGGAATATAACCGAGGCCCAGACCAGGGTACTGAAACGCTCCTCTTCCGAAGCCCGAAAAACCGCGGCTGTCCTGCTTGAAAAGATGGGACTTGCCGACAAGGCCTCCTCATATCCCTGGCAGCTTTCCGGGGGGCAGCAGCAGCGGGTTTCTATCGCCCGTGCCCTCGCCCTCGACCCGGAGGTTCTCTTCTTTGATGAACCCACCAGCGCCCTTGATCCCGAGCTGACCGGGGAGATACTCAAAGTGATACGCTCCCTGGCGGAGGAGAAGATGACCATGGTGGTGGTGACCCACGAGATGGCCTTTGCCCGGGACCTGGCTGATCATATCATATTCATGGATCAGGGGGTGATCGTCGAGTCGGGCAGGGCGGAGGAGCTTATAAACAACCCCAGAAACGAGCGGACAAAGGCCTTTTTAAGCAGGTTTGCGGCGGAGTGATTGTTCCCGCCTAAAAACGTTTGAAACTTTGAATTGCCCGGACCTCTTCCGGCTCCAGCTCTCTGAATTCCCCCTCTTTCATGGGGAGCCCTTCAAATTCCGACCCCGGCGGCCAGAGTATTGAAAGCGGCCCTATGCGTATCCGGGTGAGTTTTTTTATTCCCACATCGAAATTTTCAAACACCCGCCGGATCTCCCGGTTTTTGCCTTCAATCAGGATTACCCTCATTTTTCTCGCCGAGAGGCGCTCCGCGGTACGGCATCTGTAAAAAACAGTGTCGATCCTGATCCCTTTCATGAACCGTTCCATCAGAGAATCGGGAAAGGGGGTAGAGGTCTCGACGATATACTCCTTTTCGAGTTCCGCCGAGGGGTGGGAAATTTTGGCAGTGAACTGACCGTCATTGGTAAAAAGTATGAGCCCCGAGGAGAACATATCAAGCCTTCCGACGTTGTAGAGCCGCTCCCGGAAGTGGGGTCTGAGAATATCCGCAGCCACGGAGCGGTTCTTCTCATCAGCCAGGGAACAGACAACGCCGGAGGGTTTATTTAATAGTATATAACGGAGCGTCTCTTCAGGCTGCACAGGAACCCCGTCAACACAAACCGTATCCCCAGGGGAGACTCTGGTTCCCAGTACAGTCACGGTCTCGCCGTTTACCGTAACATGCCCGCCGGTAATGAGGTTTTCAGAGTTGCGTCTGCTCGCGACCCCCGCGTGTGCCAGCCACACCTGGAGCCGGACAGCGCCGCTTTCAGAGGGATTTCCGGGGACAGATTCCGCACACGACGCGGTGATATTATCGTGACAGTTCGAATCGTTCACTTTCCGTCTCGTCGAGTTTCGGCAGGTCTGCAATGCTGTTGAGCCTGAAAAATTTGAGAAATTCCTTTGTGGTCCCGAACTGGACGGGTTTTCCCGGAATGTCCTTCTTGCCGACTTCCCTGATCAAGCCCCGGTCGGCGAGAAGGCGTATCATATTGTCGGCGGAAACACCTCGGATGGCTTCAATTTCGGCACGGGTGATAGGCTGGGAATAGGCGATAATAGACAAGGTCTCCATCGCCGCTTTTGAAAGACGGTTATCATTCTTTTTGCCATAGCGATCCTTGAGGAATTCCCAGAGATCCTTTTTGGGGCTGATGATCCACCCGCCGGATATCTGAAGCAGCTCTACTCCGGACTGCTCCGATGAGTAACGCTCCCTGAGCAGTTCAAGGGCTTTTTCTACCATGTCTTTTGTTAACCCCGAAATCCTGGCCAGCGCGTTTTCATCAAGCGGTTCGGTTTCAAGGTAAAAAATCGCTTCGAGTAAAGCAGCTTCCTTCTCCAAAACAAACTCCATTATATCTCCGTCAATCGGAGCGGAAATACCATTTCCGCAAAACTCCATTATTTCTCCGTTAATCGGAGTGGAAAACGCTGTTTTCCACAAAACTCCCTTATATCTCGATTCAGGATGGCAACTTCTGATAGGGACGGATTTTGATATCCCCGAACATTCTGTTCTGGTATATACTGGCGATCCGTGATTTTACAGCCTCCAGAACAGCCATGAATGCGCACACCACATCCATCAGATTACCCTTGCGTACAATGAGGTCGGTAAAAAAGCACTCACCCCGGTCTTCAAGGAGCTCGTTCATCAGAGTGATCTTCTCGCTGACCGATATCTCTTCATACATATCCAGTATGCGCTCGGAGGAGTAATTTGAAACAAGGGACGAAAACGTTTTCAGCAGATCCCAGGTGGTGATCTGCTCCCAGAGCTCCTCCTCACCAAACGGAAGGGTACGCTGTATCTTCTTCCGTTCAAAGACCCATTCGGTTTCGTCCTCTTTTTTTGTCATAAGCTCG